>JANOAZ010000096.1:0-1918 GCA_031411395.1 Chthoniobacteraceae bacterium | reverse complement strand
TGCCGAAGCCGCTGGCTTTCACGCCGCCGAACGGCATGCGCGGATCGGCGGTGGGCACGATGAGGTCGTTGATGAGGACAAAGCCGGTCTTGAGCTGTGCGGCGAGTGCGCGGGCGCGAGCGATGTCGCGGGTGAAGATGGAGCAGCCGAGGGCGAAGTCGGCGGTGTTGATGAGGGCGATGGCCTCGGCTTCGTCGCGGACGCGCTCGATGAGCAGGAGCGGCGCATGCGCGAGAAGTTCATCTGCGATCGATTGCACGATGATGAGTCGGCGCGGGGCGATGCAGGTTTCGCCGGCGTTGAGATGCGTGCCGAAGCGGAGCGCGCGCACGACGAGATCGAGATCGGCGTCGGGGAGGACGAGCACGGCGTCTTCGCCGGAGAGTTCCATCACGGATGGGGTGTTCGTCTTCGCGAGTGCGGCGAGGACTTCGCGGCCGTTTTCGGAGGAGCCGGTGAAGATGACTTTGTCCACGCCGGCAGCGATGGCGTCGCGCGCGGCGGCGGCGCTGTCGGGCAGGATCGCGAGCAGCGCGGGGTCGAGGCCGGCTTCGATGGCGAGGCGCTGGAATGCGAGCGCGACCTGGCGCGTGCCGGGTGCGGGTTTGAGCAGCACGGAATTTCCGGCGACGAGCGCGTGGAGCGCGTGGACGGCGGGGAGGAAGAGCGGATAATTTCCCGGGCCGATGACAAGGACCACGCCGAAGGGCTGGCGCTGGACCTCGAACGAAACACCCTGCATCCAGAATGGGCGTCCGCGTTTCCCAGCACGACGCGGCGCGAGGATGCGCGCGGCACATTTTTCGAGCCACTTGCACGCATCGGCGAGCGGGAGGACTTCGGAGGTGAGTTTTTCGGAGAGCGGACGGTCGCTGACTGCTGCTGCTGCGGTGGCGAGGGCGTCGGCGTTTTCGGCGATGAAGTGGCGGAGTTCGCGGATGACGCGGAGGCGTTCGCGGATTGGTGTGAGCGCCCAGCGCGATTGTGCGGTTGTAGAAAGTTCGTTTCGGCGGGACGCCGAAACCAGCACGCGGGACGCGTGCGCTACCCGGAGATCGCCGCCCGCGTTTTCCGTAACTGGATGCGCGGTGTTCATTACGCGGGCTCCAGATTCATCGGCGCGAGTTGTGGCTCGGTCTCGGTGGCGGGGGCGATGCCTAGATCGGCGAGCAGCAGGCGCGAGCTGATGCGCGCGCTTTCAAAAATCACCGGCAGGCCGCTGCCGGGATGGGTGCCGCCGCCGACCAGATACATGCCGTCGCAATCCTCGAAGCGGTTGTGCGGGCGGAGGTGCAGCATATCGAGGCTGTGCGCGAGGTTGAAGGTCGCGCCCTGGTGGATTTCGTATTTCGAGTCCCAGTCATCGGGCGTGACGATGCGCTCGAAGCGGATACGGCGCTCGATGTCGGTGAAGCCGGCCTTCGCGATTTGGCGCAGCATTTTCGCGCGGAAGCGCTCGCGCTCGCGGGACCAATCCACGTTCGCGTGCTGATGCGTGACGGGCGCGAGGATGTAGAGCGCGCTGCTGCCGCGCGGCGCGAGCGTGGGGTCGGTGACGCAGGCATTTTGCACGTAGAAGGACGGATCGTCGGAGAGGACGTGTTTGTTTTCGATCTCGTCGAGGTTGCGCTCGTAGTCGGCGGCGATGTGGATGTTGTGATGCGGCAGATCGAAGGTGCCCTCGACGCCGAGATACATCATGAAGGTCGAGCAGGAGAATTTCTTGCGGGCGATTTTGCGGTCGCTCCAGCGGCGGCGCAGGCGGTCGGGGATGAGGCGCTTCATCGCGCGGGCAAAGTCGGCGTTCATCACAATGGCGCTCGCTTTTTCCACACCGGCGGCAGTGCGCACGCCCGTGGCGCGGCGGCCCTCGAAGAGCACTTCCTCCACCGGCGAGTCGGTGCGGATTTCAACTCCG
>JANOAZ010000095.1:0-12062 GCA_031411395.1 Chthoniobacteraceae bacterium | reverse complement strand
AACACCCTCGCGCCCGCCATCGCCGGCGCGTCGATCGAGGTCCTCGACCTGCTCAGCCATTCCACCGCTCTCCGCGATCAGCTCGAGGAAAACACCCGCTACTTCCGGCACGAGCTGACTGCGCGCGGTTTCGACATCCTCCCCGGCACGCATCCCATCGTCCCGATCATGCTTGGCGACGCCGCGCTCTCGCAGCGTTTCGCCGAGGCCATGCTCGCGCGCGGCGTTTATGTCGTCGGCTTCTTCCACCCCGTCGTCCCGCAGGGCCGCGCCCGCATTCGCACCCAGATCAGCGCCGCCCACACGCGCGAGGATCTCGCTTTTGCGGTTGAGAAATTCGCCGAGGTGAAAGCCGAGCTTGGCGTCTAGCTACTTTCGCAAACTATCAGCACCGTGAGCGCTGACTTTTTCCCCGACCCGCAGCTCATCGAGCGTGCCGTCGCCCTCGCCCGCGTGCTCCAGGAGCGCGCGACCGCGCTCCAGACACCGCACGAACGCCGGCAGCAGGCCGAGCTCGATCGCATGCTGCGCACGCCGAGCGACAAGGCGACGATGATGCAGATCACCGACCAGTCCTTTCGCAGCAAGGGCGCGGCGCGGACGGTCGATCAGTTCGCGCATATCCTCGACGTGCAGGGCATCCCGCGTTTTTTCAGCCCCATCGATCGCGCGCTGCTCCGCGGCTTCCAGACCTTTGGCGGCTGGCTGCCGGGCGTGGCGGTGCCGCTGGTGAAGGAACGCATGCAGAGCGAGACGGCGAATGTGGTCCTGCCCGCGGAGCCCGAGCTGCTCACGGCTCATCTCGCCCGGCGCGAGGCCGAGGGCGTGCGGATGAATCTGAATTTTCTCGGCGAGGCGCTGCTCGGCGAAATGGAGGCGCGCATCCGCCTACACAAATACTTCGAGGCGCTCCAGCTCCCACAAGTGGAGGTGATGTCGGTGAAGATCTCGACGATCTACTCGCAGATCTCCGCGCTGGCTCGCGAGCACACGGTCGCGGAGCTGTGCGACCGGCTGGAGCTGCTATACCGCGAGTCGGCGCGGCTCCGCTACACGCGCCCGGATGGCACGGCGGTGCCGAAGTTCATCTACCTCGACATGGAGGAATATCGCGACCTCGCGCTGACGGCCGAGGCCTTCATGCGCACGCTCGATCGGCGCGGGCTGGAGAAGGCGGGCGCCGGGATCGCGCTCCAGGCTTACATCCCGGATTCGGCGCGCGTGCAGCGGCGGATCCATGAATGGGCACGCGCCCGTGTCGCGGCCGGCGGGGCGGCGGTGACGATCCGGATCGTGAAGGGCGCCAACATGGAAATGGAACGCGTCGAGGCTTCGCTGCGCGGCTGGCCGCAGGCACCGTTCAAGGCCAAGGTCGAGACCGACGCGAACTACAAGCGGATGCTCGAGGAGGCGATGCGCCCGGAAAATCTCGCCGCGGTGCGCGTGGGCGTGGCGTCGCACAATCTCTTCGACGTGGCGTATGGGCTGGTGCTCGCCGAGGCCGCAGGCGCCGAGGATCGCGTGCAATTCGAGATGCTCGAAGGCATGGCAAATCATCAGCGGCGCGCGCTGCTGGAGCATTCGCGCAATCTCCTGCTCTACGCGCCGGCCTGCCGGAAGGAGGAATTCATCAACGCGATCGGCTATCTCATCCGCCGCCTCGACGAAAACACGGGGCCGGAAAACTTCCTCAGCCACGCCTTTAAGCTCCGCGTGGGAAGCGCGGACTGGGATCAACTCGAGCGCGGCTTCCGCGAATCGTTCACCATCGGCATCTCCGACGCGCCGCGCCGGACGCAAAACCGGCTGCATCCCCTCGCCTCTCACTCGCGCGAGGAAATGCGGTGGACGGACCTCGAGAACGAGCCGGACACCGACTTCGCGCTCCCGCAGAACAGCGAATGGGCGGCGGGGCTTGTGACGCCATGCGTCACGGCGGATGCGCCCCCACCAGCAACCGCCGCCGACCTCCACCGCGCTGTGGCCGTCGCCGCGGACGATCCCGATGGCTGGGGCGCGCGCTCCGTGGATGAACGCTCACAAATCCTCGGCGCGGTGGCGCAGGAACTTCGCACCGCGCGCGGCACACTCATCCGCGCCGCGATGATCGCGGGCCGCAAGACCGTCGCGGAATCCGATCCGGAAGTCTCGGAGGCGATCGACTTCGTGGAATTCTACCGCAGCACTGCGCGCTTCTTCTTCGAGATGGAGACGGTGAACGCAAAACCCATGGGCGCCATCGCCGTGATTTCGCCATGGAATTTTCCCATCGCCATCCCCTGCGGTGGCATCGCGGCGGCGCTCGCCACCGGCAATCGCGTGATCCTCAAGCCGGCCACCGATACCGCGCTCGTCGCGTGGGAACTCTGCGAGTGCTTCTGGCGCGGCGGAGTTCCGCGGAGCGCGCTGCACTTCACCCCCTGCTCCGGCGCCGAGACGAGCGAACATCTTCTCACCCAACCCGGCCTGCGCGCGGCGATCCTCACCGGCGGCACCGCCACCGCGCAGTCGATCATCCGCGCGTTTCCGGAGCTGCCGCTTTTCGCCGAGACCGGCGGGAAGAACGCCACGATCGTCACCGCCCTCAGCGACCGCGAGCAGGCGATCAAGAACGTGCTGCACTCCGCATTTTCCCACAGCGGGCAAAAGTGTTCGGCCACGTCGCTGCTCCTGCTCGAGGCAGAGGTGTACGACGATCCCGACTTCCGCCGCGTGCTTTGCGATGCGGTGGAAAGTCTGCACGTCGGGCCGCCCGAGGAGTTGCACACCCGCGTCGGCCCGCTCATTCGCCCGCCGCGCGGCGCACTCGCGCAGGCGCTGACGACGCTGGAACCCGGCGAGTCGTGGGCCGTCGAGCCGTGCCGCCTCGCGGATGATCTCTGGTCCCCGGGCGTGAAGTGGGGGGTGCAGCCCGGCAGCGTCACCCACCTCGCGGAATTGTTCGGGCCGGTCCTTGGCGTCATGCGCTTCACGAATCTGGCGGAGGCGATCGCCCTCGTGAATGCCACCGGCTACGGCCTCACCTCCGGCCTCGAATCGCTCGACGACCGCGAGCAGCAGGAATGGCAGGCCGGCATCCGCGCGGGCAATCTTTACATCAACCGGCCGACCACCGGCGCGATCGTGCTCCGGCAGCCATTCGGAGGGATGGGCAAGTCGTGCTTCGGTCCCGGGATGAAAGCGGGCGGGCCAAACTACGCGGCTCAATTCCTGGACTTCACCGACCGGCCACCAGCGGCCTCCGATCCGCCGCTCGCCCATGCGCTCCTCGCCGACTTGCGACAGCGGCTCCGACTCGTGGACATGGGTGCTCCGCCCGCGGAGATCGCGCGCCTGCTCGGCGCGCTCGCGAGTTACGACACGGCGGCCCGCGAGGAGTTTGGACGCGCTCACGATCACGCCCGGCTCATCGGCGAAGACAACTTCCGCCGCTACCTCCCGATTCGCCGCCTGCACGTGCGCGTGCATCGCCATGACTCCTTTTTCGAAGTCTTCGCGCGTGCCGCCGCGGCCTGTGCGGCGGGCTGCGAGGTGACCGTGAGCACCCCGCCGGGGACGCCGCTCGCAACCGCGCGGGCGCTCGATGAATTCACCGACTCGTGGGCCGCCCGGATCGAATTCATGGAACAGAGCGACAACGAACTCGCGGCGGCGATCGAGGAAGGCACCGTGGAGAAGGTGCGCTTTGCGGGGCCCGACCGGGTGCCGCGCGAGTTGCGCCTCGTTGCCGGCGAGCATGGCGTCCATCTCGCGGACCGTCCGGTGCTCGCCGAGGGGCGGATCGAACTGCTCTGGTACCTCCGCGAACAGTCGCTCAGCCACGCCTACCATCGTTACGGGAATCTCGGCAGCCGCGCCGCCGAGCGCCGGAGCGAACCCGAGTAACCCGCCTCCGCGAGCGTAAGCGCGTGCGCTCAGCGGCGGCGCGGAGCAGAAGCCGCGTGTATTTGCTCCGCACCACCGCTGCCCACGAAAAGTTGGAGATCCTTAGACACGCTCAGGATGACGGAGTTTGGGTGTTCGTCCCGACCCCCGCAAATACGACTATCCCGAGCGCCTTCCCGCTTCTACCCTCCGCGCTCCCCTTTTTTACCTGTGCCTGCCGTTAGCATCGTCATTCCATTTTTTAATGAAGCGGAAAGTTGCCGCAGCTTGCTCGCCGAAGTGCGCTCGGTGAGCGACCTCCTGCCGGGCGGGGCTGAAGTGCTCGCCGTCGATGACGGCAGCCGCGACGACACCCCGGCGATCCTCCAGTCGATCGCAGCCGAGTGGCCGAGTCTCCGCGTGCTGCGCCTGGCGGCAAACAGCGGCCAGGCGCCTGCGCTGTACACCGGCATGCGCGCCGCCACCGGGTTGGTGCTCATCACCATGGACGGCGATGGCCAGAACGTCCCCGGCGATATCCCCCTGCTCCTCTCCCGCCTCACCGAGGCCGACATGGTCGCCGGCGTGCGCGCCCAGCGGCGCGACTCATGGCTGCGCCGCCGCATGTCTCGCTTCGCAAATGGCATTCGCAGCCGCGTGCTCGGCGACGGCATGACGGACAGCGGCTGCGCGTTGAAAGCGTTTCGCCGCGAAGTAGTCGATGCGTTCATACCCATGCGCACGCTCTACTCCTTCATGCCCGCGCTCGCGGTCGCCGCGGGCTTCAAGGTAGTGGAACAACCCGTCCAGCATCGCGAGCGCCGCGCCGGGGTTTCCAAGTACGGCCTCTGGGTGATGCTCTGGCGGCCCGCGCTCGATATGCTGGGCATCTGGTGGTGGCGCCACCGGCGTTTCCCACTCCCGCGGCTCGCCGAAGTTCCCCGATGACGATCCCCCGCTGGCAGCCTTTTGCGCTCGCGATTCTTGCGGGTGTCTCCCTCCTGCTTTTCCTCGGTTCGCGTGGTCTCAACGAACCCGACGAAGGCCGCTACGCCGAGATCGCGCGCGAGATGGTCGTTTCCGGCGACTGGCTCATCCCGACGCTGAACGGCATCCCCCACTTCCAAAAACCTCCGCTGCTCTACTGGGCGACCGCCGCCTCGATCAAACTTCTCGGCGTCAACGAATGGGCCGTGCGCCTGCCTTCCGCGCTCGCCGCGCTCGGCATCGTGGGACTCACCTACTGGATGGGTTCGCTGCTGTTCGACCAGCGAACCGGCCTCGCGGCGGCGCTCATACTTCTCTCGTCCCTCGAGTTCTTCGCGCTCGCCCGCGTGCTCACGCCGGACATGTTCATGAGCTTCTGGATTACCGCGGCGGTCGCGTGCATGATCAAATACGGGTGTGGTGGCAGCCGCCTCTGGTCATGGCTGTTCTTCGTGGCGATGGGCCTCGGCTTCATGGTGAAGGGCCCGATGGCCTTCATCGTGCCGATCGCCGCCGCGCTCTCGTGGCAGTTTGCCCGCCGCCGGGCGGGCACTCCTTTTCGCCTCCCGTGGGCTGGCGGCGTGGTGCTGATGCTCGCGATCGGCCTTTCGTGGTTCATCGCGCTCAGCCTGCAGAACAAGGAACTCCTCAGCTACTTCGCCGGCGACGAACTGGTGAAACGCTTCGGCTCGAAAACCCACGGCCGCAGCAAGCCGTTCTGGTTCTTCCTTTGGGTGCTCCCGGTCGGGCTCTTTCCGTGGACCTTCGCCTTCTTCGCCATCCTCTGGCGGCAATTCACCCGCTGGCGCAAAGGCTGGCGTCCCAACGCCGCGCAGTGGCTGCTCGTCGGCTGGGTGGCGATTCCGCTCGTCGTGCTTTCCATCAGCGGCTCCAAGCTCCCCACCTACGTCCTCCCGCTTTTTCCCGCACTCGCCATCGCACTCGGTCTCTGGACGCGCACGCAGGAAAACCGCGTTCTCTGGAACGGCGCCTTCATCGCCACGCTGCTCGGGCTCCTCGGCCTCATCGTGGCCATCGCCGCCGCCGGGCACATCCTCCACGTCGATCTCCCGAATTCGTACCTGCTGGTGCCCGCGCTCGGTGCCGCACTTTATCTCATGCGCCATCACCCGGTCACCGCGCGACTCGTCGTCTGCGTCGGCACGGTGATCTTCTGGCTCGGCACCGTCGCGCATATGGACCGGCTGAATGATCACCTCGTGCAGCAGGCCTCCGTCGAGCCGCTCGCCCGCCGCCTGCGCGCCGCGCCGGACTTCGCGCAGGCCACCATCTTCGCCTGCGAGGTGCGCGCTCACGGCTGGGAATTCTACCTCGAGCGGTTGACGCATCTCACGAAGAAAGACGCCGATATCGTCCTCAAACTCACCCCCGAGCAGAAGTCCCGGCTCATCGATTCACCTGACGAATGCGAAGCCGAGATGCTCGCCCGGGCTCCTGCCTACGGGCTCGTCCGCGAGGCCCGTTTTGCCCGCAGCTTCTCCCCGGCGAAATGGGCGGTCGTGGCGAAGGCGGGCGACTTCCTCCTCATCGGCACCCGCAACTCTGCCCTCGCCGGGCGCTGACGGGCGCGCGGGCAAACGGGCGACAACGCCGTCATTCGCCTCACCGCTCCGAAGAAGTCGGTGCCGGAGTAGCGGAAGCTGGAAACCAAAAACCACCCGTCATTCCGACCGGAGCGTAGCGGAGTGGAGGAATCTCTCGCATCCGCGGGCAGCGGTGGTGCGGAGCATCCGTCGAACTGCTCTGCGCCGCCTCCGCCCTCGGATGCGAGAGATTCCTCCACTCCGCTACGCTCCGGTCGGAATGACAGTCGTGTTACTTTGGATTCCTCCGCGCCGCGCCTGCCTATCCGTTTTTTCAACAACTCTCAAGGCCGACTCAGAAGCGGCGGAGCCACGCCCCGGAGCCGTACTTTTCCCCCTCAAGAATCTGCGCCTCCGCCAGTTCACCGGCGCCGAGCGTCCGCCGTCCGACCTCCCCGGCAAACGCGGCCGCGAGGCGTGAGACGAATTCCTCCGCAAGGGGAATCCCCTGCACGCTGCCCTGATGCAACAAACCCCACCGGGTCCGGCGCTGGGCCGCGCCGGCGATCTTTCGGCTCCCCACGAGCAAATCGGCTTCCGCGGGATTTTCGAAACAGCCGGTGGAAACCTTCGCCGCCGTCGAATCCACGAGCGTCGTCTCGACCCCGGTGGCGCGCAAAGTCCGGGCGATGCATTCGTGGATCTCCCGATAGGTTTCACGCGCGGGCCGTCCCGCGAATTCATGCGCCTGCGGCACGATCAGCGTGTAGGTCACATCCTCGCCATGCACGACGACGCCGCCACCCGTCCATCGGCGCACCATTTCCCATCCCGGCCCCGGTGTATTCAGGTCCGAACACTTCTCGAAATAACCGAAGGAAATCGACGGCTGCGACCACCGATAAATCCGCAACAACGGTCCGCTGGCGCTGCGCAGGAGCACTTCGTCGATCGCCATGTTCAACGCGGCGCCATGCGGCTCGGGGTCGAGCACTTCGGTCAATTTTTCGAAGAGCATCGCGGCACCGTAGCGCCACCGCGCGAAGCGGCAATCTTCGGCGTTGGCTTTGCCGCGAGCAGCGTTAGGCTTCGCGTCCTTATGGCAAAAGTCGCTCTCGGCAAAGGACTCGGCGCGCTCATCAACACCCGCGTCGCCTCGCCCACTCCCGCCATCGAAAGCGGCGAGCGGGTGCAACTCGTGAACGTGGACCAGATCGTCGCCTCGCCGCTCCAGCCGCGCACCGCCTTCCACGAGGAGAATCTCGAAGAACTCGTCGGATCCATCAAAGAGCACGGAATCATCCAGCCGCTCATCGTCCGTCGCCGCGGCGACACCTTCGAACTCATCGCCGGCGAACGCCGCTGGCGTGCCGCACGACGCGTCGGCCTGACCGAGGCGCCGATCATCGTCCGGGAAGCCTCCGATCAGGACGTCCTCGAACTCGCCCTCATCGAGAACCTCCAGCGCGAGGACCTCAATCCGATCGAGGAAGCGAATGCCTTCGAACGGCTCGCGAAGGAATTCGGCCTGCGCCAGGAGGACATCGCGCGAAAGGTCGGCAAGAGCCGCGCGGCGATCGCGAACAGCATGCGACTGCTCGACCTCGACCCCCAGGTGCAGAGCTTTCTCACCCAGGATCGCATCTCCGTGGGGCACGCGAAGGTGCTCCTCTCCCTCAAATCCCACGAAGAACAGCGGCTCATCTCCGAGGAAATCATCCGCCGCAGCCTGACCGTGCGCGCGGCGGAAAAGCTGGTCGCGGATCACTTCACCAAAAGTGGAACGAGCAAGCCGACCCGCACCGGCACGGCGACCAACCAACCCGCGCTGGCGCCGGCGATTCAGCATTTGCAGAATCGCCTCCAGCAGCGTCTCGCCACCCATGTCGCCGTCCAGCACAGCGAAAAGCGCGGACGCATCGAGATCGAGTACTACGGCAACGACGATCTCCAGCGCATCCTCGGGCTGATCGGCGTGGAAGCCGAAGAACGTTGATCGTGGATCGTCGCCTCCTGTCCCGCGCCCGCTCCGTGGCCTGCGCCGGCCTCCTCGCAGCCGCGCTGCTGCCCGGGTGCAAACGCCGCCCGCCGGAACCCGAACCCGCACCTCCGGACGTGGCGCCCTCATCGTCGCCATCCGCGCTTCCCGCAAAGCCGAAGCCCGCGCCAACTCCGGAAAAGGTCCCACCGCTCGCGGCGGGGCCGGCCGAGTTGTGGAAGGAATTCTCCGGCGAGAAAGCCTTCGAGCAAGTCCGGCAGCAAGTCGAACTCGGCGCCCGTCCATCCGGCTCCCCGGCCCTCGAAAAGGCGCGCACCTTGATCGAAACCGCGCTGAAGAAATCCGGCTGGCAGGTCGAACGCCAGACCTTCAGCGACGCCACGCCACGCGGCAATCTGACCTTCACGAATCTCATCGCCCGCTTCCGCCCCGCGGGCATGACCGCCGCCCCCACCCACACGCAGCGGGCGATCGTCTGTTCCCACTACGACACCAAGCGTTTTTCCACGATCACCTTCGTCGGCGCGAGCGACGGCGCCTCCAGCACCGGAGCCCTGATCGAACTCGCCCGGGTCCTCGCCCTCGCCCCGGCGCTCGCGGTGCAGGTCGAACTGGTCTTCTTCGACGGGGAGGAAGCCATCGTGCAATTCGACGAAAAGGACGGGCTCTACGGCAGCCGCCACTACGCGACCGCGCTCCGCACTGCGAACCGCGCGACGCAATTCAAATTCGGCATCCTCTGGGACATGATCGGCGACAAGGATTTTGCCATCACCCTCTCCCCCGACTCTCCGAAAGAACTTACGCGAGACATCCTCGCCGCGGCGGAAGCGCTGAAGCTGCGCGAGAAATTCGGATACTACGACCGCAACATCTACGACGACCACGTCCCGCTGAACACGATCGCGAAGATTCCCACGATCGACCTCATCGACTTCGACTACCTCTACTGGCACACCGCCGATGACACCCTCGAACGCCTCGCCCCCGCCGGCCTCCAGCACACCGGCACGGTCACGCTCTATCACCTGCGAAAGGCACTTCCGTAGGCGCGCAGATTTCTGCACGAAAGAGTTGCCTCCCCCACCGGGCGATGCTTTTATCCCGCTCCCGGTTTTCCGGGGGGTAAAGCACTCGTAGCTCAATTGGATAGAGCATCTGACTACGGATCAGAAGGTTCCGCGTTCGAGTCGCGGCGGGTGCACCACTCAGGCTGAGGAACATTCGCGGCAATCTCGCGAGCAGCACCGCGGGCGCTCTGGGCGGCATAAGGAAAGCCGGTGGCGAACGGTGTTTCGAAAGCATTCGCGTGAGGGGCAGCGGCGCTGAGTGGCTTCGCTCAAGCTTTCCCGAAATCCTCGAGATATTGCTCGACGATCTGCTTGAGCGGTGGCGGCTGAGGGAGCCCGAGCGCGATGGCTCGTGCGCCGTCAACGGCGACGGGCCAGTGGTCCACGATGCCCTGGATGCGCGCGTCGAAGGCGTCCACGATGGGGCCGAGATTCAGGCCGCGTTCGTGAGCGACTTCATGGATGACGGACTCGGCGAGTTGCGGCGTGACGCGATGCGCAGGCAGGCCGATGGCGCGGTCGTCGCGAAGGCGGCCGGCGGGGACTTCGTGCAAGGCGATGAGCGATTCGATGACGGTGCGGTAACCGGTCATCGGGTGGCATTGATCGCGGCGCACGAGGAGCAGGCACGTTTCGCCACTGAGCGGCTCGCGGAACATGCCGCTGGCCCAGCTCGACGCGGCGGCGTTGGGCTGGCCCGGGCGAACGATGACCGTCGGGAGGCGCGCGGAACGGCCGTCGAAGTGGCCTTTGCGCGAGTGGTCGTTGACCAGCAGTTCGCAGATGGCCTTGGTCGTGCCGTAGGTCGTCTGCGGGGTGAGCTTGGTGCGGTCGGTGTTGGGGTCCTGCATCGCTTCGCCGCCGAAGCACGCGATGCTGCTCGCGAAGACGACGCGTGGGCGTCCGGCAGCGGCGCGGGCGGCTTCGAAGACATTGCGTCCGCCGTCGAGATTGACGCGCAAGGCATCGTCGAAGCGCTCCTCGCATTCCCCGCTGACCATGGACGCGATGGAAGATCGCGGTGGCGGTCTCGGAGCCGATCGACAAAAGCCCGCACCTCCTCGTAGCGCGTCACGTCGCCCGCGACGTTCGCTGGACCGAGCGGAAGCGGCGATGCAGTCGCGTCGCGATCAAAGGTCGCTACGCGGCACCGCTCCGTCACGAAACCCCCGGCGGTCGCACGGCCAATCCCGCGAGCCGCGCCAAAGACGGCGACTTTTTGCTCATCGAGGTTCAGTTGCATGGCGGACGATGTCACAAGCTGCAGCCGCGCGATGCAAGGTTGACCCCTGCGGGCGTTGCAGGCAGGAGACTTCGCATGGGGAAAAGAAATCCTTTTCCTGCTGTTCCGTGAGTGGCAGGACCTCCGACCTCCGGTCAATCCCTGGTCCGCCGTTCACGTTCACCTTGTCCAGAATCTCATGACCTCGAAGCAAGCACTCGTCGGAATCATCGACTGGGCGAAGTCGCCGCTCGGCGATCCGCAGTCCGCCGCGGAGCATGCGGTGATCGGCGAGGCCGCGGAGGTGCGAAGGTTTCTGTGTTCGAGCGATGCGGATTTCACGGACGAGATCTGCGGCGCGGATGCGCTCATCGTCTGGCACAACACGCCGATCACCGCCACGGGCATCGCACGGCTGCGGAACTGCCGCGCGATCATTCGCAATGGTGTGGGCTTTGACTCAGTGGACATCGCGGCCGCCCGGGAGCGTGGGATCGCGGTGTGCAGTGTGCCCGACTACGGGACCGAGGAAGTGGCCGACCATGCCATCGCGCTCGCCATGGCGCTGTGCCGCCAGCTTTTTCCGCTGGATCAGGAGGCGAAACAACTCGGCTGGGTCATCCGCGTGGAGCCGGTGCTGCGGCGGTTGCGCGGGCTGACGTTCGGCGTCGTGGGACTTGGACGCATCGGCACCGCGACGGCGCTCCGCGCGAAGGCGCTGGGCTTCAAGGTCATCTTCCATGATCCGTATCTGCCGAACGGCGCGGACAAGGCCGTGGGCATCTCGCGGGTGCGCACGCTCGATGAACTGCTGGCGCGCGCCGACGTGCTGTCGCTGCATTGCCCGCTGACTGACGAGACACGACATCTCATTGCCGACCGCGAACTGGCGTTGCTGAAGACGAGCGCGTTTGTGGTCAACACCGCGCGCGGGGCGGTGATCAAGAAGACCGCGATCCTCGATGCTTTGCGCGAAGGTCGGATCGCCGGCGCCGGCCTGGATGTGGTGGAGGACGAGCCCTTGAAGACGGCCGAGGAAGCTGCGGCGCCGAATCTCATCGTCACCTGCCACGCGGCGTTTTGCAGCGTGGAGTCGACGCTGGAGATGCGCGCCACCTCCGCTCGCATCGCGCTCGCCGCGGTGCGCGGGGAGCCGCTGGAAAATGTCGTCAACGGCGTGGCGTGAATAAAAGCATGAGGCGTCGAAGTTCGCGGCGGGCAAAGTATCCGACGCTGCATGGGTGCAGAAGCGTCGAATGAGGCGGGACGAGGGCGCCGGCAGCCCGCTCCGTTCAAACTCGTCCAGAACGGTCTCACGTTGTTCCCGAGGCGTCCACAAACGCACCGCCTTCGACTCCGCTCCGCCCTGCCGTGAC
>JANOAZ010000094.1:0-44327 GCA_031411395.1 Chthoniobacteraceae bacterium | reverse complement strand
CGCGCAGGCTCGGTTTGATCACTCGGGGTTCGCCGCACTTTCCGATGATCGCTTCCTGCGTCTTCAGGCCGTGGCCGGTGATGCAGAGCACGGCGCTTTCGTCGCGAGGGATTTTTCCGCTGGCGATCAGCTTTCGCGCGCATGCAGTGGTCACGCCGCCGGCGGTCTCGGCGAAGATGCCTTCGCACTCGGCGAGCAGGCGGATGCCTTCCACGACTTCGTCGTCGGTCACGTCTTCGGCGGATCCGCCGGTTTGCTTCATGGCGTGGATCGCATAGTAGCCATCGGCCGGGGTGCCGATCGCGAGCGACTTCACGATCGTCTCCGGTTTCGGCACCGGCTTCACGATGTCGGTGCCGCGCTTCATCGCATGGGAAATGGGGGCGCATCCGGTCGCCTGCGCGCCGTGGACGCTAAAGGCCGTGTCCTCCACGAGTCCGAGCCGGGTGAACTCGCCGTAGGCCTTGTGGATCTTGGTGAGGAGCGAACCGGAGGCCATCGGCACCACGGTGTGCCGCGGGATGCGCCAGCCGAGTTGCTCGCAGATTTCAAAGCCCATCGACTTGGAGCCTTCGGCGTAATACGGCCGCAAGTTCACATTCACAAAGCCCCAGCCGTACTTGCCCGCGATCTCGGAGCACAGGCGGTTGACCTGGTCGTAGGCGCCGTGGATCGCGACCACATTCGTCCCATAGACGAGCGAGCCGAGCACCTTGCCCTGCTCGAGATCGGCGGGGATGAGCACGTAGCTTTTCAAGCCCGCGCTCGCGGCGTTGGCGGCGACGGAGTTGGCGAGATTGCCGGTGGAGGCGCAGGCCACCACCTTGAAGCCCAGTTCGCGCGCGCGGCTCAGGGCCACGGAGACCACGCGATCCTTGAAGGAAAGCGTGGGGTAATTGACCGTGTCATTTTTCACCCACAGCTCGCGGATGCCGAGCGCCCTGGCGAGTCGGTCGGCCTTCACCAGCGGGCTGAAGCCGACCTGCGCGCCGACCGTCGGTTCGCCGTCGATCGGCAGCAACTCACGGTAGCGCCACATGGAATGCGGGCGCGACTCGATGGCCTTGCGGGTGAGCACCGGCTTGATCGCGTCGTAGTCGTAGGCCGCCTCGAGCGGGCCGAAGTCGAAGTCGCACACATGGATCGCCTGCTTTGGATACAGGCGTCCGCATTCGCGACATTTCAGGTTCGAGAAGAAAGGAGTTGGTTTGTCCATGGTCGTGATTGCTTCCACCAAGGATCGAGTGCGAAGAGGGGAAGCCTGCCACTGCGGGGATGCGGACTTCTCTCTCATCGGCCCCCGCTTGCGCGAGGCTGGTTTTGGCACCTGGTCCTCGGAAGGAGTTGAGAGTTGAGGGTTGAGAGTTGAGAGGCGGCGCTTTCCGACCTCAACACTCAACTCTCATCACTCAACTTCCGCCGAGCGGTTGCCGTGACGTCACAGGGCCAGTCCCTCAGTCACTCTTGATGAAAGTGCGCGGAAAGTAGGAGTCGTGCCCGGAGGCGTCAACGAGAATTTCGGCGATGACACACCACCGTCCCTGCTTCGGGGCGCCGCCGGCGCACGGCCATGAGCAGCATGGAACTGGCGAGCAGCGCGGCGATCGAAGGCTCCGGCACCATCGTCCAGCCGATGTCCTGCATTCCGGCAAAATCCAGCGTGGTGAAATACTTCTGCGTGCCCACGGTGATCGACGGATCCATCGCGGCCTCCTGCGCGGTGGTGGTGCCGAAGATCGTGCTCATCGTGCCGCTCGCCCAGTGCCCGAGATCGCCGCTGAGGCCGGCCTGGATGCCGCCATTTGCAGCCGTGGCGTGGCTGCCGGTGAAGTTTGCGCCCGAGATCAACGCCATCCACGACTCGGCGGTACCGATCCCGAGGAGATGCCCCATCTCGTGGGTCGCGACGGAGAGGAAATCGTTCTTCCCCGAAAGGCTGCCGGTGCCGAAATACCAGTTCGCATCGACATCGAAAGTGATCGATCCACCCCACGGTCCGAAGTCGGTGGGCGTCGCCGCCAGCGCACCGCTCTGCCCGCGGGCCTCGACTGTATCGAACCACGCCGAGGCACTCGGGCCGCTCCCTGCGACGGAATATCCGCCCGGCCCACCCATCCCCAGCGTGCCCGTGCCGAGTTGCATCGCCCCGACATAGACTTTCAGCACTCCCTGCGCGAGCGAGAGATTGCTCACGCTCACCGCCGCCCCTGTGGTGGGATTGTCAAAATCAGCCGTCCACGTATTGCCGCCGCTCGGAGTGATCGCGGAGAGCGTATCGGCGAGGCGGAGTTCGAAGACGGCCGCGGCCGCGTCGAGCAGGCTCTGCCGATCGGCGTGGCCGATGAAGAAGTTCCCGGTGTCGTAGGTGTAATCGAACTGAATATCCAGCGCGCGGGCGGACGTGGAGATCGCCAGGAAGGCGGCGGCCAGGGCAGGAAGAGCGCGGAAGGGGATCAGCATGTTTCCGCTTGTTTCAGCATCTCGCATTCCGCCGCGTGTGGGCGCGGCGGCTCGTTCGGGAGCAGCCCATCAAAGCCGAGGTTGGCCACCGCCCTCCGCGAGCAGGACTTCGATTTGCGGGAGCTTCATTTCGGAGTCGCTCATCCCTCGTCCTTTCGCTCACCCGCGAGGGGCAGCGAGAAATAAAATATTGCTCCCTGGCCGGGCGCGCTCTCGGCCCAGATCCGCCCGCCGTGGCGCAGCACGATCCGATGCACAAAGGCGAGGCCGACGCCGGTCCCCTCAAATTCCTCCTGCCCGTGCAACCGCTGAAAGACCCCGAATAGCTTGTCTGCGTAACGCGGATCGAAGCCCGCCCCATTGTCGCGCACCCAATAGACAGCATCGCCCGCTTCGATCCGGCCCCCGGCTTCCACCGTGGCGTCGGTGCGCTTGCGGGAGAATTTCACGGCGTTGGAGAAAAGGTTCACCCACACCTGGCGCAGCAGCGTCCGGTCTGCGGGGGCGGACGGGAGATCGTCGAGGCGAAACTCGATGGTCCGATCTCCGGCGTCCGCGGCCGCTTCGGCAAAGGCTTCGCGCGCCAGTTCATTCATGTCGATTCCTGCCAGCGCGACCGCCTTCCGCGCGAGGCGGGAAAACTCCAGGAGCGCATCGATGAGCCTGCCCATCCGCTGCGCTTCTGCGGAGATGATGCCGGCGAGGCGCACGCCTTCCTCATCGAGCTGGCCGGCGTAATCCTTGAGCAGGATGCGCGAGAAGCCATTGACTGCCCGCAACGGAGCCCGCAGATCGTGCGAGATGGAGTAAGAGAAGCTCTCGAGCTCGCGGTTCGCCTCTTCGAGCTGGGCCGTTCGATCGAGGACGCGCTGCTCGAGATCCGTGTTCAGGCGGCGGACCTCCTCTTCGGCTGCCTTGCGCTCGGTGATATCGTGCGCGATGCCGACCAGCCCGATGACCCTGCCCTCGGCATCGAAGCGCGGCGTCTTGGTCGTGAGCAGCACGCGCTGCTCCCCCGTCGCGGAGGTGAGCACTTCCTCGACCGTCAGCGTCTGCCCGCTCTCCATCACGCGCCGGTCGTCGGCGAGGAACCTGGCCGCCTGGTCCGGGTCCACGTTGAATTCGGTGTCGGTGTGGCCGAGCACCTGGTCGGGCGGCCGCGCGTTGGCGCGCAGCCCGGCGGGGTTCTTGAAGATCGTCCGCGACTCGCGGTCTTTCACGAAGATGATGTCCTCGGTGTTGTCGGTGATGGAGCGGAGCAAGGCCTCGCTCGCCCGCACCGCCTCCGCGGTCCGCTTTTGCTCGGTGATGTCGCGGCTCACGCCGACGATGCCCACGATGGCTCCCGTACTGTCGCGGAGCGGCACCTTGGTCGTCAGCTCGTTGCGCGCCGAGCCATCGGGATACGTGCTCTCGTGCTCCAGATTCAGCACCGACTCGCCGCGGAGCACCTGCCGTTCACTCTCCATGAACGCAGCGGCGAGCGCGGGTGGGAAAAAGTCCGCGTCCGTCCTGCCGAGCACCTCGGCCGGATTCGCCGCTCCCACGGAGTGCGCCGCCTCGTCATTGGCCACGAGGAAACGGTTCTCCGCGTCCTTCACGTAGATGGAAACCGGCAGCACATCGATCAACGTGCGCAGCAGCGCCCGCTCCGCAGCGAGCGAAGCTTCGGCCTTCTCGCGTTCCGTCGCGCGCGTCCGCAGCGCGACGGTCATCTCGTTGAAGGTCGCGCTCAGCGCCCCGAGTTCATCGCTCGAGCGCACGGCCACCGAGGTCGCAAAATCGCCCTCGGCGACCGACTGCGCCGCCCGGGCCAGCCGCCGGATGGGCCGCGTAAAACCGAGCGCCACGGCATATGCGCCGGCCAGCCCGAGCGCACCGATCGCCCCGGCCAGGACGAGGACCGCATTCCGCGCCTTGCCGATGGGTGCATAGGCTTCCCACTCGTCGATCCTCGCCACGATCATCCATCCCTGGTGGCCGACCTCGCGCCCCACGACCAGCACCGGCACGCCCCGGGAATCGCGCGTTCGCTGGAGCATACGCGGCTTCGCGAGCGATGCCGCAGTGGCCGGCGCCTCCTCCATCGGCACCAAACCCAGCAGCGGCCGGCTGCGGCGCGGGAAAAGGAACCGGATGTTTTCCCCCTCGCGAACCGCCAGCATCACCTCGCCCGTCTCGCCGAGGCCCGTCCGATCCTGCAAGGCAGTGGCCAGCGGAGTCACGTCCACGGTCAGCACGAGGACTCCGCCGACATCCTCGGGCGCGGGCAACTTACGCACCGGAGCCGAGATGCCCGCCTCGAACCGCCCGCCCGCGGCCTGCGGCAGCCCGATATGCACCCCGGCGAGCCCTTTGGCAAAGACGGAGTCTCCCGAAAGGCTGCGCCCGACCTCATCCGCATCCGTCGATACCACGACCGTTCCCGCCGCGTCCACGAGGCGGGCCGAGAGCGCCCATCCTCCCGCGCAGATGCGGGCGAAAGTTTGCCCCGCGTATTTGCGGTTCAAATCGCCGGGTTTGCCATCCGCGAGTTCGCCCAGGAGGCCGCGGGATGCCCCGCCGGTGGAATTGATCGCTACCCGCTCCTGCAACTGCGAAACATGGGCGCGCACAATCGCGCGATGGCTCTCCGCCACAGCCGAAAGGCGGTCATCGATCTGCTCACGCAGGATCTCACGCCAGTATCGGTTCCCGACCGTGATCGTCACGCCGAGCAGCACGGCGACGATCACCGCGACCAGCAGCGTGAGCTTCAACGTCACCGACCCTCGGACGCGGCCCGCGCCCGCCCTGGCCATCGCGGGCCTCAGTCTGGAGTTTTGGGAAAAGGACACAGGTGGGGATTCGTCTGGCGCAAGGATCGAAACCCACCACCTCCTCTCAACCACTCCCACGAGTGAACATCGCGGAGAGGCAGGCAGGCAGGGGGATCGCGGTCTTTCGGAGAAGATCCGCGGGAACAATATAGTCCCCGCCCACCCGGCGCGAGGAAACGCTTTGCATTCCTCCAAAAGGCGAAACCGGGGGAATCGCGCCTTCGATACCGGAGGGTTTTTGGAGCGAAGCCGTGCGCGTTCTTGCGGTGCGGGACGGGTTTCGCGAACGTGTGGGGATGCCCGCCGACTCCTTCGTCCACCTCCATCTCCACACCGAATATTCGCTCCTCGACGGCGCGGTGCGCATCCCGGAGCTGATGAATAAGGCGAAGGCCTTCGGGATGCCGGCGGTGGCGATCACGGACCACGGGAATCTCTTCGGGGCGATCGAGTTTTTTCAGGAGGCGAAGAAGGCGGAGATCAAGCCGATCATCGGCTGCGAGGTGTACATGGCGCCGGGGTCGTACAAGGATCGCGGCAATACCTCGAACGGGCGGGACACGTCGTTTCACTTCACGCTGCTCGCGAAGGACGAGGCGGGATACGCGAACCTGATCAAGCTCGTCTCCACCGCGCATCTCGACGGGATGTATTACAAGCCGCGGATCGACAAGGAGCTGCTCGCGAAGCATTCCGCGGGGCTGATCGGGCTGAGCGGGTGCCTCAAGGGCGAGGTGAATCAGGCGATCATCGCCGATGATTACGCGAAGGCGCGTGACCTCGCGGCGAAGTACCGCGACATCCTCGGGGCGGAGAATTTTTTTCTCGAAATGCACGACCACGGCATCGAGGCGCAGATCAAATGCAACCGTGTGCTGCCGCGCATCGGCAAGGAACTGGGGCTCGAACTGGTGGCGGCGAACGATGTGCATTTTCTCGAAAAGTCGCACCACGAGGCGCACGACGTGATGATCTGCATCGGCACGGGCGCCAATGTCGCCGACGAGCGGCGAATGAAGTACACGCCCGAGCTGTATTTCAAATCGCCGCAGGAGATGGCGGCGCTCTTCCGCGAACATCCCGAGGCGATCACGAACACGCTCGCCATCGCGGAGCGGTGCAATCTGGAGATCGAATTCAACAAGCCGAAGTATCCCGACTACACACCGCCCGCGGGCTACGACCAGAACGGGTATCTGCGGAAGATCGTCTTCGAAGGCCTGGTCCAGCGATATGGCGAGCGCGCGATGGAGGATCCGGTGATCGCGGAGCGGGTGGAGCGCGAACTGGGCGTGCTGGAGACGCAGGGGTTCGTGAATTACTTCCTCATCGTCTGGGATTTCATCCACTGGGCGAAGCAGCACGGAATCCCGGTCGGCCCCGGTCGCGGCTCGGCGGCCGGCTCGATGGTGGCCTACGTGATGGGCATCACCGACATCGACCCGATCCACTACAAACTGCTCTTCGAGCGCTTCCTCAATCCCGAGCGGGTGAGTCCGCCGGACATCGACGTGGACTTCTGCGTGAACCGCCGCGGCGAGGTGATCGACTACGTGCGGCAGAAGTACGGCGAATCGTGCGAAGGGCGAGCGGTGTCGCAGATTGTGACCTTCGGCACGATGGGCGCGAAATCAGTGGTGCGCGACGTGGCGCGGGTGCTGGGGTGGAGCTACGGCGATGGGGATCGCGTGGCGAAGATGATCCCGAACGAACTCGGGATCACGCTCGGGGGCATCGACAAAAAGAACAAGGAGACCGGGCAAGTCGAACACACGGCGGGGGCGATCGACAAAAATCCCGAACTGAAGAAGGCCGTGGATGAAGAGCCGGCGACCAAGCAGATGTGGGAATATGCGACCACGCTGGAAGGCCTGACCCGCGGCGTGGGCGTGCATGCGGCGGGCGTGGTGATCAGCGACCGCGATCTGTCCGAATACATCCCGCTGACCCGCGCAAATGACGGCTCGATCGTGAGCCAGTACGCGATGGGGCCGCTCACGGATCTCGGCATGTTGAAAATGGATTTCCTCGGCCTGAAGACGCTGACCGTGATCACGGATGCGGTCGTGCTGATCCGGCAGCGGAAGCCGGATTTCGACATCGATAAGATCCCGGTCGATGACCAGGCGACGTTCGATCTCTACAATCGCGGCGAGACGATCGGCGTATTCCAGGTCGAGTCCGGCGGCATGGTCGGCGTGTGCCGTCAGTTCGATGTGAAGGACATCGAAGACATCAACGCCATTCTCGCGCTCTACCGGCCGGGCCCGATGGACCTGATCCCGGATTACATCAAGCGCAAGAAGGGCAAGGCGAAGATCAAGGCGCCGCACCCGCTGCTCAACGACATCACCAAAGAGACCTACGGCGTGCTCGTCTATCAGGAGCAAGTCATGCAGGCCGCGCAGATCCTCGCGGGGTACTCGCTCGGGAGCGCCGATCTCCTGCGCCGCGCGATGGGCAAGAAAGACAAAAAGAAGATGGCCGAGGAGCGGGTGAAATTCTGCGAAGGCGCGGCGCAGCTCCACGGGATCAAGGAGGACGTGGCCAACGAGATTTTCGACACGCTCGAAAAATTCGCGGGCTATGGCTTCAACCGGTCGCACTCCGCGGCGTATGCGTGGGTCAGCTACCAGACGGCCTATTTGAAGGCAAACTACCCCGTGGAATTCATGGCCGCGGTGATGAGCAACGAAGTCGCGAACACGGACAAGATCAGCATCTTCGTCGCCGAGTGCGAGCGGCTCGGGATCAGCATCCTGCCGCCGGATGTGAACAAGAGCGGGCTGAAATTTGTGCCCGAGGAGGTGAACGAAGCCGGCGTCGCCGCGCTGCAAGCGTCGCGCAAGGCGAAGCCAGCGGAAGCGGAGGCGATCGAAGACGAGGACGAAGGCGTGAGCTTTGAGGATTTGCCGAAGGCGAAGGCCGCGAAGAAAGCAGCGGAGCCGGCGCCGGTGGTGGAGCGCATCCCGGTGGGTTCCACGCGCTTCGGCCTCGCGGCGATCAAAAACGTCGGCGAAGCGGCGATGGAGTCCGCGGTGATCGAGCGGGAGAAGAACGGGCCTTTCCAATCTCTCGAAGATTTCTGCGGGCGGATCGATTCCAAGAAGCTGAACAAGAAATCGGTCGAATGCCTCGTGAAGTGCGGCGCCTTCGATTGGACGGGGATCGAGCGCGCGCAACTCTTCTCCGAGATCGACGGCGTGCTCGCCGCCGCGGCCTCATCGCACCGCGACCGCGCTTCGGGTCAGGTGTCACTCTTCGATGATTTCGCCGCGCCGGCTCCGGCAAAGAAACGCACCGATTCCAGCGTGGTGCCCTGGACGGCGACCGAGAAGCTCGCATTCGAAAAGGAACTGCTCGGCTTTTACGTGACGGGACATCCGCTCGATGACTATCGGCCGCTGCTGGAGAGCAAGAAATTCACCCCCATCGCCCGGCTCGGCGAACTCGAAGACAAGAGCACCCCCACGATCGCCGGCGCGCTCACCTCGGTAGAAAAGAAGTTCACCAAAAAGGACAGCAAACCCTTCGCCGTGGTGACGATCGAGGACCTTAGCGGATCGCTCGAGGTGATGATCTGGAACGAGACTTTCACCAAATCCCAAGCGCACCTCGTGCAGGGCGCGGTGGTCTCCATTTCCGGCCGGCTCGACAGGCGCGAAGAGGCGCCGAGAATCGTAGCCAATGATGTGAAACCGCTCAAAAGACCCGCTGCCTCCGCAAGCGCCGACAAGCCGGTGGTGCTCTCATTCGATCGCTCGACCACCACGGAGGCGGACCTGACGCGCGTGCGCGAGATCGTGCGCCTGCATCCCGGCCCACGGACGCTGGAATTCGTCTTCACCGATCCGAGTGGCGCGCGGGTGCGCTTGCGCGCGGATCGCCAATTTGCGATCGACCTCGACGCCGCCGCGGCCGCCGAGCTTTCGCCCTGGCTGCGAAGCTGACCCTGCGGCGCGACTTGGAGGTTCTACCGGAAGTCCGTCCGCGCGCAGCGCAAACCAAAACCCCGTCATTCTGAGGAACGAAGAACCACTGATCTCTGCGGGCGGAGGCGGTGCGGAGCGATTCCCCCATGTCCGGCGGCTCCGCACCCCCGCTGCCCGCAGAGATCAGTGGTTCTTCGCAAGCTCAGAATGACTTGTACGATGCGGCGCTGCGCGCCAGGATGAGCATTCCACTCATCCACGAGACTCCCGGTACACCCGCTTACCCGCCGACGTGCGACATCTCCACTTTCGGCGCGTGCGCACTGACGCGGGAACGCAGCTCGGAGTAACGATCGTCCCGCGCCTGCCACACGCGGCTGATCATCGCGGCGAGTTCGTCGTCGCTGGCACTGCTGCGGAGCGGGGTGCGGAGATCGTGGCCGTGGGTGGCGAAGAGGCAGGTATAAAGATGGCCGTCAGCGGTGAGGCGGGCGCGGGTGCAATCGCCGCAGAACGGCGCGGTGACGCTGGCGATGAGGCCGATCTCGCCGCCTTCCGGAGTGCGAAAGCGCCGCGCGACTTCACCGCGATACTGCGCCGGCAGGGGGACGAGGCCGAGCCGCGCGGCAGTCTCCGCCGCGGGCACCACGTCGTTCAGCCGCCAGCCGTTGGTGTTGCCCACGTCCATGAATTCGATGAAGCGCAGGACGAAATCCGGCCCGCCGAAGTGCGCCGCCATGGCCGGAATCTCGTGCTCGTTCACCCCGCGCTTCACCACCGCGTTGATCTTGATCGGCGCGAAGCCCGCGGCGCGCGCGGCTTCGATTCCGCGGAGCACACGATGGAGCGGGAAATCGACATCGTTCATTTTGCGGAAGGTCTGCTCGTCCAGTGAATCCACGCTCACGGTGAGCCGCCGCAGGCCCGCCGCGCGGAGCGGCGCAGCGAGTTCCACGAGCCGTGAACCGTTCGTCGTGAGCGCAAGATCGCGCAGTCCGTCGAGGCCGGCGAGCATGGCCACGAGCCGCGGGAGGTCGCGTCGGAGCAGCGGTTCCCCGCCGGTGAGGCGCAGCTTTTCCACGCCGAGCGAGAGGAAGATGCGGGAGAGCCTCGCTATTTCCTCAAAGGTCAGAAGCTCTTCCCTCGGGAGGAAAGCGTAGCCCGCCCCGAAGACCTCACGCGGCATGCAATACGTGCAGCGGAAATTGCAGCGATCCGTCACCGAGATGCGTAGATCGCGCAACGGGCGCTGGAGTTGATCGAGAGGCTGCGAGTTCAAGCGGAGGTACCAGTAGCCTCACGCCCCCGGCGCCACAAGGCCGCGCGGGCGGCGTCCAAGCTTCTCCGTCATTCCGACCGGAGCGGAGCGAAGTGGAGGAATCTCTCGCATCCGTGGGCAGCTGCGGTGCGGAGCCGCAAGGCCAATGCTCCGCCCCGCCTCCGCCCTCAGATGTGAGAGATTCCTCCACTTCGCTCCGCTTCGGTCGAAATGACAGATTCATTTTTCGAACGCTCCGTGCCGACGTGTTCCGCGATGGCGCCCCATCGCGGGTGCGCTACATTTCGCGCCCATGAGCCAACCCACGAACGTCCTCGGAGGTCCCCTGCAATGCTGCTGCCGCGATCCGCTCACCGGATTCTATCGCGACGGATACTGCCGCACCGGTCCCGGCGACGTCGGCCTGCACACCGTCTGCGTGCAGGTCACGGAGGACTTTCTCGAATTCGGCGCGGAGCGGGGCAACGACTTGATCACCCCCGTCCCGGAGTTCGGTTTCCCTGGGTTGAAGCCGGGCGATCGCTGGTGCGTGTGCGTCACCCGCTGGGCGGAGGCGCTGGAGGAAGATGTCGCCGCGCCGGTGGTGCTGGAGGCCACGCACATTTCGGCGCTGGAGTTTGTCTCCCTCGAAGATCTCCAGCGGCACGCGGTCGAGCGGTGAGAGCCGTCAGGAAAACTTGAGAGATTGGGATGCCGCGGAATACCGAACTGCGGTTGAGCCGAGGAACGCGCGCGCGCCGTGCGACTTCGTAGCTGATCCCGAGTTTATCCGAGGCATTCTCCATTCCATGAAAATCATCCGCCTTCTCTCCCTGTGCGTTCTTGCAGTCGTCGCATCATTTCCGGCCTCCGCAGCGGACGCCCCCGCACGCCGCGAATGGACCGTCGATGGAGTCGCCCGCGAAGGCCTGATCTACGCCCCGCCCAACGCGAAGACCGCACCGACTCCGGTGATCTTCGCCTTCCACGGCCACGGTGGCTCGATGAACAACGCCGCGCGCCAGTTCGGCTATCACACGATCTGGCCCGAGGCGCTCGTCGTTTACCTCCAGGGACTGAACACGCCCGGCAGGCTGACCGATCCCGAAGGCAAGAAACCCGGCTGGCAGCACGGCCCCGGCGACCAGGGTGACCGCGATCTGAATTTCTTCGACGCCGTGCTCGCGAGCCTCCGGCAGGATTACAAAGTGGACGACCGGCGCATCTATTCCACCGGCCACTCCAATGGCGGCGGCTTCACCTACCTGCTCTGGGCCGCTCGCGGCGATCAGTTCGCGGCCTTCGCTCCGTCCGCCTCCGCCGCGCCGAAGCTCCTCGCGCAGCTCAAACCGAAGCCCGTGCTCCATCTCGCGGGCGAGACGGATCCGCTGGTGAAGTTTGCCTGGCAGCAGCAGACCATGGGCAAGCTGCGCGAGATGAATCAATGCGGCGAAGGGCAGCCGGGCGGGCAGTACCTCACGACCTATCCGTCGAAAATCGGCGCGCCCGTCGTCACTTTCATCCATCCGGGCGGACATCAGTTCGTCGCCGCCGCGCCCGCCGTGATCGTGAAGTTCTTCAAGGAACACGCGAAGCCGTAGCGCCGATTTTCCGAGCCATCGTAGCAGCCGACGTAAGGAGGCTCTCGCAACTTTCTCCCTCGGACGACAGAGCCTCCTCACGCCGGCTGCCACGGACCTTTTCAATCGGCCCGCGCCGGATAAGTTCCCGCGCCCCATGTCTTCGCCCGTCACATTCGATGCCCTGCTCGCCGCTCCGGCGCCCGCGCTCGCGCTGGCGCCGATGCAGGATGTCACGGACCTGCCCTTCTGGCAGCTCATGACCCGCTACGGCGGCGCGGACCTTTATTTCACGGAATACTTCCGCGTCCACGTGGACTCGCGGCTGAACAAAACGATCCTGCGTTCCATCACCGAGAATCCGACCGGCCGGCCCGCCATCGCGCAGATGATCGGCAACGACATTCCGTCGCTCGTCCGCAGCGCGCGCGAGCTCCAGCAGTATCCCATCGCCGCGGTGGACCTGAACCTCGGCTGCCCCGCGCCCGTGGTCTATCGCAAGTGCGCCGGCGGCGGGCTGCTCCGCGAGCCGCAGCGCATCGACGCCATCCTCGGCGCGCTGCGCGATGCGGTGCAGACGCGCTTCACCGTGAAGACGCGGCTCGGCTTCAAGGACGCGGCCGTCTTCGACGTGCTCCTGCCCATCTTCGCACGCCACGGCATCGATCTGCTCACCGTCCACGGCCGCACCGTCGCCGGCGGCTACACCAGCGAGGTGGACTACGCGGCGATCGCCTGTGCGGTAGCTGCCATGCCGTGTCCGGTACTGGCGAATGGCAACATCTCCACCGCCGCCGATGCCGCCGCGGTGCTCGCACAGACCGGCGCCCGTGGCCTGATGATCGGTCGCGGCGCGATCCGCAACCCGTGGATCTTCGAACAAATCCGCGCGCACCAGCGCGGCGAGGAGCCGGGCCGCCCGCGGGGCCGCGAGCTGCTCGAATACATCGTCGCGCTCTACGAAGCGGTCTGCACCCCCGATGTCCCGGACAGCTCGCAGGTTCAGAAGATGAAACGTTACCTGAACTTCATCGCCCTCGGCGCGGAGCCGACCGGGCGATTCCTCCACGACATCCGCCGCTGCTCGACTCGGGTGGATTTCATGGCGATCTGCACCGAGCACCTCGATCACGACGAACGGCTCGACCTCGATCCGCGCCTGGTAACGGCGGTGTAGCTGATGTGGTTTGGTTGCGAGAAAAGGAGTGCGTTGGCGCGAAGCGCCGCATCGAAAAAATGTCATCCTGAGCTTGCGAAGGACCTCTGACTTCCGTGGGCAGCGGTGGTGCGGAGCCGATCTCCCGTGTGATCGCTCCGCACCGCCTCCGCCCGCGGAAGTCAGAGATTCTTCGCAAGCTCAGAATGACGGGGTTTTTGGCGGGCGCTGCGCGCCAAAGATCTTTCGCCACGCTCTCACACCAAACTCCCGAACCGGCGAAGTCGAAGCGCGGGCTCTCCCGTGGTGCGCGACACGGCGAGATCCACGTCGAACTCCGCAACCCAGTCATTCGCCTCGGCGGGATCGACGAGCATCTGCTGCACGCGCCATGAGTGCTGGTCCTCGGAAGGCGTGACGTACGTGTGGCGGACGTTGCGGGCTTCCGGGTCGAGGCGGAGATACTCGTGGTCCACGTGATACGCCTCGAAAGCGCGCCGCAGGCGGTCGGTCGTCCACGGTTCTTCTGCGGGCGAGGAGGGCGCGGTCGAGAGCGCAGTGTCGAGGTCGCCGCTCGTGAGGGCGCGGAGGAAGGTGAAGATGCGATTGCGGATCGCGGCGGTGAAAGCCTTCGCATCGCGCGTGATGTCGCGCGCCGCTTCCTCCGCGCCGGGCGGGCGCACCTCGGGCGTCTCGCCGCGCGGCCGGTAGTCTGGGTCGCGCATCTTCTCCCACTCCTCGAGCAGGCTGGAATCGATCTGGCGCAGCATCGAGGCGAGGTAGATTTCCATCTCGCGGAGGGTTTCATTCTTCGCCGCATCGGGGACGGTTTGCGTGAGCACTTTGTAAACGCTGGAGAGATGCCGCAGCAGGAGACCTTCGGCCCGCTGGAGTTCGTAGATCTTGATGTAGTCGGCGAAGGAACGGAACTCCTCGAACATCTCCCGCGCGATGGATTTCGGGCGGATGTTTTCCTCGCCGACCCACGGATGTTTCGCGGCGAAGGCATTGAAGGTGGAGTAGATGAAGTCGCGGTTCGGCTTCGGGTATTCGAGCTTCTCGAGTTCCTCCATCCGCTGGTTGTATTCGATGCCCTGCATCTTCATCTCGGCGACGGCCTGGCCCTTCACCTTGTCGAGTTGCTTGCGCAGGATGAGGTCAGGGTCTTCGAGAATGGATTCGACGAGCGTGAGTACGACCAGCGCGTAGTCCGGCGCCTGCGGGTCCATGAGCGGGAGCGTGTCGTGGACGTAAAGCGAGAGCGTCTGGTTCATCGAGAAGTCGTCCTGCAATTCGACGTTCACGCGCACCTTCGCGCCCTCGATGGTCTGCGGGATGAACTCGATGATCCCGCGCTCGACCAGCGCGCGGAAGAGTTGCCAGCCGCGGCGGATCAGCGCTTTTTTCGCCTTCGGCATTTCGTGGCAGCGCGCGATGAGTTCCCGCATCGCGCGGCAGCCGTCGGTCGGGCGACTGAGCACATTCAGGAGCATCGCATGGGTGACTTGGAACTGGCTGGTCAGCCGCTCGGGCGGCGCGGCGATCAGGCGGGCGAAGGTCTGCTTGTCCCAGTTCACGAAGTTCCGCTCCGGCGGTTTGCGCTTCACGAATTTCTTCCCGCCGCCGGCCTGCTTTTGTTCGAGCAACAAATTCTCGATGGCGTGCGCCGGCGCCTGCGCGACCACCCAGCCGACGTCGTCGAATCCCTTCCGCCCCGCGCGCCCGCTGATCTGGTGAAAGTCGCGCGCGCTGAGGATGGCGGTTTTCTGCCCGCTGAATTTGCACAGCTGGGTGAAGAGCACGGTGCGGATCGGCACGTTGATCCCGACCCCGAGCGTGTCCGTGCCGCAGATGACTTTGAGAAGGCCGCGCTGCGCGAGTTGCTCGACGAGCACGCGATACTTCGGCAGCAGCCCGGCGTGGTGCAGTCCGATGCCGTGGCGGAGCCACTTCTTGATCTCCGGGCCGTACGGGCTGGTGAATTTGAATCCTTCCAGCGCCTCCGCGATCGCCGCCTTTTCCTCGCGCGTGCAGACGTTCGTGCTCATGAAATCCTGCGCGCTCTCGCCTGCTTCGAGTTGGGTGAAATGGACGACATAGACCGGCGCCTTTCCGCCCGTGACCAGCTCTTCGAGCGTCTTCGCCAGCGGCGTCTCGGCGTAGGAAAATTCCAGCGGCACCGGCCGGTCCTTCGACGCGATGGTCACTGTCTGGAGGCCGTTGAGCCGCGTGAGTTCCTCCTCGAAAAATGCGGTCTCCCCGAGCGTCGCCGACATGAGCAGGAAGCGCGTCCGCGGCAGCGTGAGCAGTGGCACCTGCCAGGCCACGCCGCGCTCGCGGTCGGCGTAGTAGTGGAACTCGTCCATGATCACGTCCTGCACATTGGCCGCGGCGCCTTCGCGCAGCGCGATGTTCGCGAGGATCTCCGCGGTGCAGCATAGGATCGGCGCGTCGCGATTCACCGTGGCGTCGCCGGTGCTCAGGCCCACATTTTCCGGCCCGAATTCGCGGCAGAGCGCCAGCCACTTTTCGTTCACCAGCGCCTTGATCGGGCAGGTGTAGATCGACCGCTTCCCCTGAGCGAGGCTCTTGAAGTGCAGCGCCGCGGCGACCAGCGATTTGCCCGAGCCGGTGGGCGTGTTGAGGATGACGTTCTTTTCGTCAAAGAGTTCGAGGATCGCGGCTTCCTGCGCGGGGTAGAGCTCCAGCTTGCGGCTGGCGATGTGTTCGAGGAAGCGATCGAGCAGCACTCCGTTATCGGGCGGTGAACCGGACGGCGGGAGTTGGAAGAGCGGGGAGGACACGATGCGCGCAGGTTAGCAGTCAGGCGGGAGGGTCCAGCATTGGTTTCCGCGAGCAAATTGGACTCGCCGGATGCGGCTCGCTTGCTCCACTTCTTTCACCCCCATGAATCAGCCGCCGCCTCCCGCTCCCGCCATTCGCACCGCCGAGCCGCGCGTCGAGGTCGCGTGGTTTTCCGCGCTGTGCAGCGACGACTACGAATTCCTCGGCGTGCCTGATGGCGCGTTGCGGAGCAGCTTCGCGCACTGCTCGGAGATCGTGCGGCGCGCGGATGCGTTCGGTTATCAGAACATCCTCATGCCCTCCGGCTGGGCCTGCGGACAGGAGACGCTGCCCTTTGCCGCCGCGACCGGCGTGCTCACCACGCAGATCAATCACCTCGTCGCCGTGCGCATGGGCGAGATCCATCCGCCGATGCTCGCGCGTCATCTCGCCACGCTCGATCATCTGCTCGCGGGCCGGCTGACCGTGAACATCATTTCCTCCGATCTGCCGGGGATGCGGGAGGAGTCCGCCGCGCGCTACGATCGCTCGCGCGAAGTCATCGAGATTCTCAAGCAATGCTGGTCGCAGCCCGAGCTGCATTACCGCGGAAAGCACTACCGACTCGATCTCGCGACGACCGATCCCGCGAAGCCGTATCAGCAGGACGGCGGGCCGCTGCTTTACTTCGGCGGCATCTCGCCGGATGCGGTGCAGCTCTGCGCGGAGCATTGCGATGTCTTCCTGATGTGGCCCGAGACCGAGGCGCGGCTTTCGGAAACGATGCATCTCGTCGCCGGCAAAGGCGCGGCGCTCGGACGCACGCTCGACTACGGCCTGCGCATCCACGTCATCGTCCGCGAGACGGAGAGCGCCGCGCGCGACGCCGCGACCCGGATGCTTTCGCGGCTCGATGCGGCAAAGGGCGCGGAGATCAAGGCCCGCGCGCAGGACCATCAATCCGCGGGCGTGCGGCGGCAGGACGAACTCCGCGCGCAAGCGACGGACGACTACATCGAGGAGCACATCTGGAGCGGGATCGGCCGCGCGCGCAGCGGCTGCGCGAGTGCGATCGTCGGCGACCCGGATCAAGTTCTCGCCAAGCTCCAGCGCTACATCGCGATGGGCATCCGCGCCTTCATCCTCTCCGGCTATCCGCACCTCGATGAATGCGATCTCTTCGCCCGCCACGTCCTCCCGCGCCTGAGCACCTGCAAGCTCAACGAGGTGCAAGGCCGCAAGCCGGCGACCACGCCTGCCACGCCGCTCACCACCGCTCCACGCACATGACGCCCGTCCGCTTCGCGCTCATCGGCTTCGGGGCCTGGGGCAGGCACCACGCCCGCGCGATCGTCGAGTCGCCGCGTGCCGCACTCGTCGGCATCGCCGCGCGTTCGGAGAAAAGCCAGGCTGCCGCGCGCGCCGCGCATCCCGGCGTGCGCGTGGTCGGCGACTACCGCGAGATGCTCGCCGATCCGTCCATCGATGCCGTGGACGTGGTGCTCCCGAGCGACCTGCATCTGGCCGTCGGGCGCGACGTGCTCGAGGCCGGCAAACATCTGCTCATGGAGAAGCCGATGTGCCTCAACGAAGCGGAGTGCGACGAACTCCTGCGCGTCGGGCGCGAGCGCGGGCGGCTCATCGCAGTGGGGCACGAGTTCCGGCTCTCGTCACTCTGGGGCCGGGCGAAGACGATGATCGCCGCCGGTGAGATCGGCGACGTGCAGTACGCTCTGATCGAGCTGTGGCGCCGCCCGTATCGGCTCGGCGCGGACGGCTGGCGCTACGACATCACGCGCGTGGGAAACTGGATTCTCGAAGAGCCGATCCACTTCTTCGATCTGGCGCGCTGGTACTTCTCCGACATCGGCGAGCCGCTGAGTGTCTTCGCTCGCGCGAACTCGAAGCAGCCCGATCATCCCGAGTTGCAGGATAATTTCAGCGCGATCGTGAACTTCCCGCGCGGCGCCTACGCCGTGATTTCGCAGACGCTCAGCGCCTTCGAGCATCACCAGACGGTGAAGATCACCGGCACGAAAGGCGCGCTTTGGGCGAGTTGGAGCGGCGCGCTTGATCGCACCTTTCACCCGAGCTTTTCGCTCAAACATTTCGATGGCGAAACGATGCGCGACATCCCGATCGAAAAGCCGACCGGCGAGGTCTTCGAGCTCGTGGACGAGATCACCGCGCTGGCCGCCGCGGTGCGCGACGGCGCTCCGCTGCCGGCGACCGGCGAGGATGGGCGCTGGTCGGTCGCGATGTGCCTGAGGGCGCAGGAGTCGGTGGATACCGGCTTGCCGGTTACTTTCTAAAGGCGTGGATCGAATGGCGTTCGAGCAAACAAGGTGGAGCGGGTGGGCGCGAAGCGCCGCATCGAAAAATCCCGTCATCCTGAGCGAAGCCGAAGGATCTCTCGCATCTGCGGGCGGAGGTGGTGCGGAGCACGAACGTCCATGCTCCGCACCGCCTCTTTCTCGCCCACCCACCTTCCCCCGCTATTCCCCTCCGCCGCCTCCGCCCGCGACAGTCAGAGATTCTTCGCAAGCTCAGAATGACGGGTTTTTCGTTGGCGCTTCGCGCGGGAACCCTTCCGGTCCGTCCAAAAAAACATCGACTGATTCGGCCGATCCCCAATGACCCAGCCTCCCCATTCCACCGCTCCATCCCCGTGGTATCGCGGGATCACCCGCTACCAATGGCTCGTGGTGATCATCGCCTCGGCGGGATGGGTCTTCGATGCGTTCGAAGGACAGCTCTTCAATGTCACCCGCACGCAGATGCTCGCCGACATTCTGCGCGTCGCGCCGGATCACCCGGACATCCGCCGCTGGGGCGACATCTTCCTCGGCGTGTTCCTCGTCGGCGGCACGCTCGGGGGCGTCGGCTTTGGCTGGCTCGGCGATCGCTGGGGGCGCCGGCCGACGATGGTGGTGACGATTCTCTTCTACTCGATCTTCTCCGGACTCACCTACTTCGCCGACTCGCTCTGGCACATCGGCGTGCTCCGCTTTCTCGTCGCCATGGGCGTCGGCGGCGAATGGGCGGTGGCAGCGGCGCTCGTGGCGGAAGTCGTGCCGCCGCGGGCGCGGGCGCAAATGTCGGGGTTCTTCCATTCCACGAGCATCATCGGCACCTTCCTCGCCGCGTGGGTCGGATTGTTCGTCGGCGCGGATTGGCGGACGGCGTTTCTCGTGGGCGTCATTCCTGCGCTGCTCGTGCTCTGGGTGCGTGCCCGCGTGAGGGAGCCGGAGAGCTGGCAGGCGGCGAAAGACAAAGCGGCGGCGGGGCAGGGGGCTCAACTCGGCAGCTTTCGCGATCTGCTCCTCAATCCGCGCTGGAGCCGCCGCGCCTTGCTCGGCGTGGCGCTCGCGGCGGTCGGGCTCGGAAGTTTCTGGGCGGTCACCGTCGCCGGCCAGGATTTGGCGAAGGATTTTCTCATTCGCCACGGCATGGACGCGGCAACCGCGACGGCAAAGGCGAAATTTGCCTACGGCAACATCCAGGCGCTCGGCGGCGGACTGGGAATGCTCGCGTTCGGTCCGCTCGCGGTGCGCTTCGGCCGGCGGCGCACTTTCGCCCTTTACCACGCGGCGGCGCTCGTCGTCGTGCCGCTGACTTGTTTCGTCCCGACGACTTACGGTGCGCTGCTCGCGCTGCTGCCGTTCTACGGCTTCTTCACCCTCGGCATTCACGCCGGTTACGCCGTGTATTTTCCCGAGCTTTTCCCCAATCACCTCCGCTCGACCGGCACGGGTTTTTGCTTCAACGGCGGGCGCCTCCTCGCCTCGACCATGCTGATCTTCTCTGGCTGGCTGAAGGCGCTTCCCGGCATGGAGTTGCGGGATGCAATCTCGATGATGTCGGGGCTGTTTGTCCTCGGCTTGATCATCATTGTCTTCCTCCCGGAGACCAAAGATCAGCCGCTGCCGGAGTAACGTTACTGCGAGACTCGCACGCGCATGAAGCGAGGGCCGGCGGTGCTCATCGGCACATTGTCGCGCACGCGGAGCGACGCCGCGGTGTTCTCCTCGATGATCAGGCCGGTGCTGCTCCAACTCGCGGGAACGTCGATGGTGGCGGTGGCCTCGACCGTATAGGTGATGCCCGCAGCCGATGGATTCTTCGGGACGGCCAGGCGCAGGTAGCGGTCGTCGCCAATCGTTTCCAGATCCTGGACGATGGGGTTGGTCGTCGCCGCATTGGGATTCGTGTTCATGGAGAATTCGAGGAAGTTGTTCAGGCCGTCGGAGTCCGGGTCGGCGCCGGGTGCGGCGCTGGCATTGTTACTCCCGCCGGGGAAGTGAACGTCCTGCCATTGGGCGAAGGCACTCACGGAGGCGGTCAGCGTCACCTGGTCGAAGGATTCCACGCTGCCGTCGGACGCGCGCAGGCGCAGGCTGTAGGCGCCGTCGGCGGTGAAGGTGGCGGTGGTGGCGAGCGCTGCGGGAGTGCCGAAGGCCACCGACGCGGGCCCGGAGACCGCGGACCAGAGGGTGGTGACACCGGGCGGGGCGGGAAAGTCGTCGTCGCTCGCGGAGCCGTTGAGCGGGGTCGAGGCATTGACGCTTGCGGCAAAGCTGCCGGCATCGACGATCGGCGCCTTGTTCTGCGGCACGATGCTCAGGCCGGTGAAAGTGCAGGTGTTCATGCCGACGCCGCTGGCGTTGTTGACGAAGAAGCCGGCGAACACGGGCGTGGTCATGATGATGGTCTGCGGTTGGCCGATCTGGCTCCACGTTCCCGGATTGCCGCCGGAATCCGCCGCGCGATACGCGGTGATGGAATTGCCGTTGCGGACGATGCGGACCCAATTACCCACGGACACACCGCTGGGCACGCCACCGCCAGCGCCGCCGGCGATCGAGGTCCACACGTATCCGCTGTAGGCGCCGGTGGGAATCCGGCCCATGTGCGCATACGCTCCGCTCTCGATGCTCTCGGCGATGCGGATGCCGGCGATGGCGCTGCCGGCGCCGGAATTCATCGACGCCAGCCGCGCGGTGATCATCAGGTCGCCGTAGAATTGCCAGCCGTGGAAGTAGCCGCTCGTGCTGCCCACGATGGTGTAGGTGCCGCCGGCAAAGCTGCCGCGGCCCGCCGCGGCGGGCGACGCGCCATTGTCCTCGGAGATCAAGGCGGGGCCGCTCGGCGCGGGCGTGAGCGAGACGTTGTCCAGCACGGCGGTGGCGACGGTCGCGGTCGAGTTGCTCGTCGCGGTCAGGCCGATGTCCGCTCGCGCATCCATCGTGATCACAGTCGTGGCGCCGATCGCCGTCCACGTGGCGGGCGATCCTGCGGCGTCGGTCGCGTACGATGCGGTGATCTCGCTCGTGGTTGCGTTGCGCTCCAGCTTCAGCCAGATGGGAAGGGTGATGCCGGCCTGGGTCGCGACGGTGTCGGCGGTGCTGGCGGTCGTGCGCGTGCGGAACTGCAAACCGGTCCCGGGCACGTAACCGAGCACGGCGCGGCGCGCGGCGCGGGCCATCGAATCGCGCATCGTGATCCCGGCCAGCGCGCCTGTGGTGGGCAGGTTCGTTACCCGTGCGACGATGGTGGCGTCGCCATCCACCGAGCGCACCATCACATGCGCCTGATCCGTGGTCACGGCGGCGTAGCCCGCGCCAGTGCCGGAGACGGTGAAGAGGTTCCCAAATTGCAGACCCTGCCCGCGCCGCGCGGACGACGGCCCGAGGTCCTGCGTGATCCAATCCGCCGCCACGATGGACGAACCGACGACGACCGTGACCTGATCGCTCACCGTAAATTGCCCGTCCGTCGCCGTGATGCGCAGCACGTAGCTGCCCGGCGCGCTGAAGGTCACCGCCGTGTTCGCGTTCGTCGGCGATTCGATCGTCGCGGTGCCCGGCCCCGCGGCTTGCGTCCAGGCGAGCGCGACCGGCTGCGGCGCGCCGTCGTCGGTCACGGTGGCGGTGAGGATCACGCCGTTGCCATTCGCGATCAGCGGGCCCTGCGCGGTGGGGCTCGAGATGAAGAGCGTGGGCGGATTGTCGTTGTCGGCGATCGTCACGTTGTCATACGAAGCGGCGCCAATGTCGTAGCTGCCCGCGGCGATCGAGATCGTCACGTCTTCCGGGCCTTCGGTGGCGCTGTCGTCCACGGGCAGGATGTCGATCGTGCGCGTGCTCTGGCCCGCAGTGAAGGCGACGGTCGTCACGGTCGCGGGATTGGTCGTGTAGTCGTTCAGGCTCCCGCTGGTGGCGGTGCCGGAGGTGGTCAGATTCACGGTCAAGCTGGCGGTGGTCGGCGCGGTGCGCGTGAGGGTGAACTGGCCGGGATTGCCGGCCGTCTCGGATGCGCCCGGGTCGTTGGCGACGATCGTCACGGTGCTCCGGTCATCGTCCGCGATGGTCACCGTCGCGGTCGTCGATGTGCCGAGCGTGTAGGTGGCTGGAGTCGCCGTGAGGGTCAGGATGACGGTCTCGTTGCCTTCGTTGTTGGTGTCCTGGTTTGGCGTCACCGTCACGGTCGCGCTCGGTTGGCCATCGAGGATGGTGGCGGTGCCTGGAGTGGCGATGGCCGCGAAGTCCGAGCCGCTCGTGGCGGTGCCGGTGCGCGTGAAGTTCACCACCAGATTGCCCACGAGCGAGCCCATGCGCGTGAACGTGAAGGCGCCGGTGTCGCCGCTCTCGGCTGCGGCCGCGTCGGTCGCCGCCAGGTTCACCGTCGGGAAATCGTCGTCGGTGATCGTGAGCGTGTGCGCGCTGAGGCTGCCGGGCTGGAGCCCCATGGGATTCGAGAGCGAGATGGCGATCGTTTCGCTCGGCTCCACGTTCGTATCCGCGGTGATGGTCAGCGGGATCGATTTCAGCGTTTCGCCTGGCGGGAAGGAAAGCGTGCCCGCGGCAAGCATGTAGTCCGTGCCATCCGTTGCGGAGCCGCCGGTGATTGCGTAGTCGATGGACGTGGCGCTGGCGGACGGGGCCGTGAGGCTCACGAGGATACCCGCCGCCCCCGCGCCTTCACTCACCGTGCTGGCGCTCGCAGCGAAGCCGGCGAACGGCTGCGGCGAGCCGGTGTCGTCATCGACGATCGTGTAGCCGTGGTAGGTCGCAGTTGAGGAGATCGCGGCGCCGGCCGGGTTCAGGAGCTGAAGGGTGACGAGGTTGTTCGGCTCGCGCACGTTGTCGTCGATCACGGTGAAGGTGAGGTTCTTCGTGGTCTCGCCGGGGTTGAAGATGAGCGTGCCGGGTGGGCAGAGGAAATCGACGCCGCTGCCGAACGCCGTCGTCGCCGACTGCGCTCGATACTGCTGCTCCATGCTGCCGCTGGCCACGAAGCCGGCATACATCTGCCGCGCGTAATGCGTGCGATCCTGCCGCAGCATCACCCCGGCCTGGGCGTTCGTGGCGCCGCCGCTGATCGCGGCCACGCGCCCGATGAGCGTGAAGTCGCCGGTGACTTCGCTGGCGACGAAGTGCGCCTCGTCGTTCGTGCCGCCGATGCCGGAACCGGAGCCGTTCACCGTCCACACTCCGCCGCTGAAAGTCTCCGAGCCTTCCGCATTCACAAAGCCGACGGTGCGGCCCTGCAACGCGCCGGGCGGCGTCGGCGTGATGCTCACGTTGTCGAAGGTCGCGGTGGTCAGCGTGCCGTCGGATCTCGAGGACACCGCGAGGCCGGCGACCGCGGTGGGGCCGAACGCGATCGTTGGCGTCGTGCCGATGCTCGTCCAGGTCGCGCCGTCTTTGGAAAACGCGGTGCTGAAGACATCGCCCGCGCGCACCAGCTTGAACCACATCGGGAGCACCGGCGAGGTGAGCGTGCTCGGCGAATTCGATGCGCCATTCCCCGAGAAACGATAAGCGCCGAGGAACCCGGCCGTGCCATTGGCGAGTGAGGCCGCGTAGATCGCGCCCTGCCCGGTCACGTCGTGCCGCAGCATCACGCCGATGCGCGCGTTCGCGGTGCTCGTGCCGAGCGAGACGATCCGCGCAGTCACGGTGCAGGTCGTCGAATTGGTGACCGGCACATAGACGAAGCGGAAGTTGTCCGCGGTCGAATTGCTGAGGATGCCGTTGCCGGGGGTGTTGAAGCTATAAACGCCGCTCGCGGCCGAGTGTGTGCCGCCGCTCGCGTTGCCGAGATTGACCCCGCTCTCGCTCCCCGTCGCGCCGCCGCCGGCGAGTCCGCTCACGGTGAAACTGTCGATCGTCGCCGCCGTGCTCGTCGCCGATCCTGACGCCACCGCGAGGCCGGCGTAGTACGTCGTGGTTGAAAGGTTCGGCAGGCTCACGGTGCTGCCGCGCTGTGTCCAATTCACGCCGTCGTTGGATTCGAAGTAGGTGATCGTCGATCCATTGCGCGTCACCCTCACCCAGTATGGCAGGGCGTGCGTGGTGCTGGTCGCCGGGGTCGCAGACGATGTCGTGGCGCTGACGGCGTACTGCACCGTCACCGGCGACGCGGAGCTGGGGGTGAGCGTCACGGGGATGTTCACCGTGGTCACACTTTCGAGGCCCGCGGAACTCGGCGACTGAAACGCGACGGTGTTCGTCGCGGTGTCATTGTCGGCGAGATAGATCACCGCGCCCGGTCCGTCCGCGTAAGCGCCCGGCGCGAACTCAAACTCGATCGTCTCGGTGCCTTCGAAGGTCGTGTCATTGGTGATCGTGACCGGCACATCCACGCCGAGCGAACCGGCGGGGATGATCACCGAGCCCGACAGCGCGGTGTAGTCGCTGTCCGGCGTCGCGGTGCCGGCGGTGGTGTAGTTCACGGTCAGCGCCGCGGTGGTGCTGCCGGTGCGCGAGACGTAGAATTTCGTGGGCGTGGAAACGGTCCCCTCGGTCACGGTGGAACTGCCGCTCGTCCCGACCTGCGTATCGACATAGACAGTCGGCTGATCGTTGTCGCGCAGCCACATCGTCGCGGCGGAAGTGGGCGCGTAGCTCGTGTAAGCGGCGCTCGGCGTGATCGTGAGCGTGACGCTTTCGAGATCCTCGAGGTCGGTGTCGTTCACCGGCGTGACGACGACGTCCTTGGTCACCGTGGCGCCGTTGTTCAGCGTGATCGTGGTTCCCGTCGTGGTGTTGCTCGTGCCGGTGATGTTGTAGTCGGTGACGAGGGTCGCGGTGCCGCTGAGCGCGTAGCTTACCGCGAGCGAGCCGGTGCCGGTCCCGCCGCGGCAGGTGATGCGAAAGGTGCCCGCGGTGGACGGCTCGGACGCGCTCGAGATATTCACCACGTCGATGGAGGGCACGTCGGAGGTGGCGTCGGCGATCGTCACCGTCGCGGCGCTCGGCGAGCCGAGGATGTAGTTCGTCGAGCCAGCGCCGAGCGAAAGCACGACCGACTCCGGCCCTTCGCCAAACGCATCGAAGCGCGGCAGGATCGTGACCGCTGCCTGCGTCGCGCCCGCAGGGATGACGAGCGAGCCGGGCAGCGCTTCGTAATCCACGCCATGCAGCGCGGGCACGCCCGAACTCGGGGTGCCGGCGACGGCGTAATAAACCGTGAGCGGATTCGACGTATCGCCGCTGCGCGTGACTACGAATGTCCCCGTGTCCGCCGCCGCGCCGCCGACGCTTAGATCGACTTCCTTCGCCGACGGATCCATCGCGAGCACCGTGACCGTCTGCACGTCGTCGTCGATCACACTCACGGTCGCATTCGTGGCGAGCGGATCGATGAGATAGACGGCTGCGTTCGTGCTGGTCGTGAGTTTCACGGTCTCGAGCGGCTCGGAGAAAATGTTGTCGATCGGCGAGACATTCACCACCGCGGACGCGGCGCCGATGGGGAAGACCACACTGCCCGTGAGCGGCGTGAAGTCCGCCCCGGAGGCAGCGGTGCCGCTGGCCGTGTAGTCCACCGTGAGGCTGGCGGTGGTCGCGCCGGTGCGGGAGAACGTCAGCACGGCGGGCTGGCCCGAGTTTTCCACGGTGGCCACGGTCGTCGCGGCGATCGAAACCTTCGGGAGCGCCGTGTCGTCGTCATTGATCACCACGGTCGCGCTCGACTGCGTGCCGACGAGGTAGCCATTGCCCGGCCCGAGTTGGAGGATCACGGTATCGGGACCTTCCTGAGCGGTATCGACCACCGGCGTCACCGCGATGTCGAGGGTCGCGGAATCCTCCAGGATCGTGAAGGTGCTGAAGCCCTGGCTGCCCGCGACGTAGTCCGGCGAGAAGGTGTAGTCGGTCGTTTTCGTCGCGCTGCCCAGGGCGGTGTTCACGTTCACCACGAGTGCCTGGCTGATGTCGCCGGTGCGCGTGATCGTGAAGCGGCCCGGCGTGACGGGTGCGGCTTCGTTCGCGTTCGGGATCGTCGCCGCGATCGTCACCACCGGCGTCGCGGTCGCTTCGAAATTCGCGCCGCCCGCGCTGGGTCCCACGGTGACGCTGTTGTTGAAGAGTTCCCCGAAGGTGAAGCCGTAGAGCAGCGGCGCCATCGTGTAGGTGTTCGCCGCGAGATTTGGGATCGTGTAGTAGCCGTCGGCATCGGTGACCACGCCGTTCGCGCCGTTCGCGGTGATCACCACATCCTGCAGGCCCGCGCCGAGCAGCGTGACGCGCCCGCTGATCGTGAAGCGGCCGTTGCCATTGCCGACCGTGATGAGCTGGCTGCGCGTGGTGCTGCCGCCCTTCATGTCGCTCGCGGTGCAGCTCACCAGGTAGGTCCCCGCCGTGCTGAAGGTGCGCGTGATCACGGGCGAGTTGCCCGAGACGAGCTTCACATTCGTATCGCCGAAGTGCTGCCAGGAATACGCGAGCGCATCGCCATCCGGATCGCTGGCCGTGGCCGTGAAGGTGACGGTCGCGCCGGTCGGGACCACGTCGGCGGATGCGGCGAGTGCGAGCACCGGCTTTTGATTGCCGGGGAATTGCCCGAAATTCACGAGCACATCCATGTAGCGCGGCGAATCGCTGACCCCGATCGTGGTGATGTGGATGCCGGCCTCCTGATCGGAGAAGGTGCTGCCGAGCGAAATGGGCGCATCTTCCTTCAGGAAAGGCGAACCCGGCGTGCTGTCGATGCGCTGGAGATTGCCGCCCCCGCCATTCGGATATCGCCAGCCGAGGAGCATGCCGCTCTTGACCCACGGATTCGTGTCGATGAGCGAACGCACCTCGCCCCAGTAGGTTTTCTGCGAATCCTTCACGATCGTGAGCGCATAGCTGCGGTCCGGCAGCAGCGCGCCCTGGTCGAAGGCATAAAGACGATATTGCCCGCTCTGCGAGACGCCCTGTACGAAGTTCGACGGCAGCCATTTGACCTGGCTCTTCGCCTGCGCGTTGTAGTGGCCGGCGGGGAAGGGGCCGCCGCCCATGTTGTCATAGCTGTCGCCGTATTCCTGGTTGGTGCCTGCGCCGATCGAGCTGGTGCCCGCGGTGTCCCAGAAGTTCGAGTGCCCGAGCGCGAAGCAGTGCCCGATCTCGTGCGCCCACAGCGAGGCGCTATCCGACCTCGCCCACACGCTGCTCCCGCCGCCGAGGCCGCCGTACGAGCCCGGCCCGCCATTGTGCCGCACCACCACGCAGTCGTAGTCGTTCGAATCAAAACCCATCTTCCGCGCCTCGTCCCGTGCCTGGCTGTGCTCCACGCTGGTGCCGCTGATGTCTCCGCCGTTAGAGCTGTCGCGGTTCACGTACCACGCCTCATTGTGCGGGAGCTTCACCGGCGGCGTGACCACCCCCACGAGCGTGAGCCGCCCGAACGAAGCCTTCGCGTAAAAATCACCGGTATCGCGCAGCGTCGTATAAAGCGTCGCCTCGGTGGCGGGCACCGCGTTTTGGTCCGCATACGTCATGGGAATGGCGAGCACCTTCACCACCCCGAGCGCCGGCGTGGGTGCCGCGGGCAGGATGCCGGTGAAGCCAAACGTGCCGCCGCTCACGCCCTCGCCCATGATCAGCGTCTGGTTGAACGGATCGATGTGAAACGGGCCGCAGAAATGGACGATCTCCGTTCCCGTCTCGACTGCGCTGGTGTTTTCGCCCACGCCCGCACCGGCCGCGAGCGTCGCGCCCTCCGTCGTCTTGCCCGAGATCGGGCAGACCGTGACCGCAGGTTTGTTCGGATTCGGGATCTCGCCGACTTCGAGTTTCCGCGAGGGTTCCTCGTGGACCGCGAAATCCGCATCGACTGCGACCCCATGAATCGAGGCTCCGTTGGTCCACTCGACCTTCGGCGCGCGTCGTCCGTACACATAAGCCCGGTAGGTTTTTCCGTCCTTGAATTCGGCCTCGCGAAACGTGAGCGACCTGTCCGGCAGCGGCTCGCCGGGCAACGGTACGCCCTGAAGCACCCGCAGTGCGGCCACGCCATTCACCCGCGCTTCCAAACGGGCCACGATCTCCGCGGGCAATCGCTGCCGCACCACCATTGGCACCGCATTCTCCAAGGCGCGCCGCGGGTCCTCCTTGATCAATTGCTTGAAGACCGGACGGCGCTGCGCGGCGAGTCGCACCCCTTCGCCGATCATGGCCCCCCGCTGTTCCGGTGCAGCCGCGTCGTATTGTTCCGTCCAGCGCGAAAACTGGCCAAGCGCATCGAAGTTCGGAGCCGCCGAATTTTCCAAACCGCTCTGGGATATCGCCGCAGGCGCGACGGGAATCGAAGCCGAAGGGACCGGCTCAAGCCGAACCGGCAGCGACTCGTCCCGGGCAGGTGAAGGTGGCGATGCACGCCGATCGAGGGGCCGCGTCGGGGCTGTGGATCGCCAGGACATCCAAAGCGCGAGCGCCATCAAGACGGCGCAGAACAGGAATGCGGATTTGCGGAGCATAGGGTTCGAGGGGGAGCCGCAATTCAGAGGCCCGGCGAGCGTTCGAGGTTACTGATAAATGCATCTGCGGCAAGCTGGCTTCCCGGCAAATGAACCGGTGGCTGGCTAAGTTTGACCCGAGGCGCGAGTTGTCGTTGGGTCTCGCCATGCCGCATTGCCGCCCCCCGCTTCTCTTCGTCTTTCTCGCCCTCGCGCTCGCGCGCGCCGTGGGTGCGCCGGTGGATTTCAGCCGCGACATCCAGCCGATCCTTTCGGAAAACTGTTACCACTGCCACGGCCCGGATGCGAAAGCGCGCGAGGCGAAACTGCGGCTCGATACGAAGGAAGGCGCCTATCGCACGCTGGATGGTGTGACCGCAATCAAGCCCGGCGATAGCGCGAACTCCGACGCGATCATCCGCGTTCTAAGCGACGACAAGGACGAGGTGATGCCTCCACCGAAGTCGAACCGGAAGCTCTCCGCAAAAGACAAGGAACTGCTCAAGCGCTGGGTGGATGAAGGCGCGCCGTGGGGCGAGCACTGGGCGTTTGTCGCTCCGAAGAAGGCGGCGATGCCTGCGAATGCGGAATTCGGAATGCGGATTGCGGATTGGGAGAAGCGGGACCCGGCCATCGGCGCAAAGCTGCGCGCGCAACAGGCGGCGCTGGAGCAGTGGCCGAAGAATCCACTCGATCACTTCATCCTCGATCGCTTGCTCAGCGAAGGACTCGCGCCTTCTCCCGAGGCCGCACCGGAAGATCTCTGCCGCCGCCTTTACCTCGACCTCACCGGACTCCCCCCGACACCGGAAGACGTGGACGCGTTCCTCCAATCCGCCGAGGTCGCGGCGCCCGGGACAAGTGGCGGCAGGAAGACGGGCGAGCCAATCCGCAATCCGCAATCTGCAATCCCGGCGCTCGTCGATCGCCTCCTCGCCTCACCGCGCTACGGCGAACGCATGGTCTGGGAGTGGCTCGATGCCGCGCGCTACGCCGACACGAATGGCTACCAGGGCGATCCGACCCGCGCGATGTGGTACTGGCGCGACTGGGCGATCAAGGCGCTGAACGACAACATGCCGTTCGACCAATTCACGGTCGAACAACTCGCCGGCGACCTCCTGCCAAATCCGACGAACGAGCAACTCATCGCCACCGGCTTTCATCGCAATCACATGATCAACGGCGAGGGCGGACGCCTGCCCGAGGAGTCGCGCGTGGATTACGTGATGGATCGCGTGGAGACGACGGGCACGGTCTGGATGGGGCTGACGCTGAATTGCTGCCGCTGCCACGACCACAAGTTCGACCCGATCCAGCAGCGCGAATATTACCAACTCAGCGCCTACTTCAACTCGATCGAAGAGACCGGCGGCAACGATGACCGCGGCTATGCGAAGCCGGTGCTGAGCGTGGCATCGCTGGAGGAACAGCAGAAGATCGAGGCCGCGCGCGGGAAGGAAAAGGAGGCGAACAAGGATCGCGATGCGCTGGAGAAACAACTCCTGGCGGACCAACCTGCCTGGGAGCAGCGCTTCCGCGGCGATGCGGCGGAACTCGCGCAGGTCGAGTGGCAGACGATCATGCCGGCGGAGGCTTCGAGTGAAAATGGCGCGACGCTGGCGATTCAGGCGGATGGATCGGTGCTCGTTAGCGGCGCGAATCCCGACGTGGACGATTTCATCATCACAGCGCGTCCCGAGGTGCGCGGGCCGACCGCGGTCCGGATCGAGGTGCTCACCGATCCTTCGCTCGCGAGCGGCGGTCCGGGCCGCGCGCCGAACGGGAGTTGGGTGCTCACCGGCTTTGAGATGCTCGGCGGTGGGAAGCCCGTGGAACTCGCCGCGACGCGCGCGGACTTCGAGCAGCCGGGCTGGCCGCTCGCCGCCGCGATCGACGGAAAGGACGACACCGGCTGGGGCGCGTGGCCGCACGTGGGCAAGGCGCACGAGGCCGTGTTCGAGCTCGGTTCAAAATTCGCGCCGCGCTCGTCGTTCGATTTCCGCCCGGACGTGCTCGTGTCTTTCCGGCTGAAGTTCCGCTCGCAGTTCAAGCAGCACGCGATCGGCAGGTTCCGACTCTCGATTACGAACTCGCCTGCAGAGATCCTGCGACCGATTCCTGACGGGGTGAAATCGACGCTGGCGATCGCCAGCGCGCAGCGCACTGACGCACAGAAGAAGGAGGTCGCGGACTTTTATCTCGCTGCCGACCCGCGACTCATCGCGGCGAAAAAGAAGGCCGATGCTGCCAAAGCGGCACGCGAAAAAGCCGAGCGCGAGGCGCCGCGCACGATGGTGATGCGCGAGCGCAAGGAGCCGCGCGAGACGTTCATCCTCGTCAAAGGCGCGTACGACAAGTTCGCCGACAAGGTCGAGCACGGCACGCCGGCCGTGCTCCCCGCGCTCCCGCCCGACGCGCCGAAGAGCCGCCTCGCGCTCGCCCGCTGGCTCGTTTCCCCGGAGCATCCGCTCACCGCGCGGGTGACCGTGAATCGTCACTGGCAGATGTTCTTCGGGCGTGGGCTGGTCAGGACGACGGAGGACTTCGGCGTGCAGGGTGAGAAGCCGACGCACCCCGAGCTGCTCGACTGGCTCGCGCGCGACTTCGTCGAAAGCGGCTGGGACGTGAAGCGGCTGCATCGCCTCATCGTCACGAGCGCGACCTATCGGCAATCGTCGCACCTCCCGCCGGGAATGGCCGAGCGCGATCCGGAGAATAAACTGCTCGGCCGCGGCGCACGCTTCCGCATGCCGAGTTGGATGTTGCGCGACCAGGCGCTCGCGGTGTCCGGGCTGCTCGCGGAGAAGGCAGGCGGACCGCCGGTGAAAGTCTATCAACCCGCGAACATTTGGGAGGACGCGACCTTCGGGCAGATCAAGTTCACCCAGGACCACGGGGAAGCGCTCTACCGGCGCAGCCTCTACATTTTCTGGCGCCGCATCGTTGCGCCCACGGTTTTCTTCGACACCGCCAATCGGCAGCAGTGCGCGGTGACGACGGGACGCACCAATACCCCGCTTCACGCGCTCGTCACGCTCAACGACATCACCTATGTCGAGGCCGCACGCGCCCTCGCCGAGCGGCTCTTAAAGCAAGGCGGCGCCAGCGATGCCGAGCGTCTCGCTTTCGGCTTCCGCCTCTGCACCGCGCGGACTCCGAGCGCCAGGGAAGTGGGTTTCCTCAGCGCAGCGCTCGCGCGTTTCCGCGAGCAATACCGCGCCGACGAAGTCGGCGCGAAACAACTCATCTCCACCGGCGAATCGAAACCCGATGCTTCTCTCGCCGCCCCCGAGCTGGCCGCCCACACCAGCCTCGCGCTTCTCCTGCTCAATCTCGACGAGACGCTGACGAAGGAATAAAGGCCTGAGCGGCGCGCGCCTTCTTCTCCCGGCACGCCCCTCACTCCCCACCATGTTTCCCCGATCACTCCTCACGCTGCTGCTCCTCACGCTCGCGATCGCCAGCCACGCGCAGACCACCGCGGAAACCACCGACCCGAAGCCCTTGATCGACAAGGCCGTGGCCGCCGTGGGTGGCGCGGACAAGCTCCTGAAACTTTTCCGCATGAAGGAGGCGTATCACAGCGGCGCGGACCCGGTGCCGGCGAGCGGCAAGGAAACGCCGCGCGAATCCGTGCTCGAAGCACCGGCCAACTGGTGGATTGGGAAAAATGACCGGACCGATGAACCGGCCAAGTTTGATGTCTGGGGCTGGACCCTCGGCGCGATCACGGACGCGAAGTCGAAGGTCGAAGTGGCGCCCGACGTGATCGACGACGGCAAACCCGCGTTTGGCCTGCGCGTAAGCGAGACCATCAAGCCGCCGATGGAGCTGTACTTTGACCGGCAGACAAACCTGCTCGTCCGCATCGACTGGCGCGGCGACATCTACCGCTTCAGCGAGTGGAAGGAACACGACGGCGTGAAGTACGCGTCGCGCTGCGTCCTGTTCAAGAAAGCGACGGGCAAGCCGTGGTTTTACCATCAGATCACCGAGTTGGAGCGGCTGAAGGAACTGCCGCCCGGCCTGATCCGCATCCGGCCCGCGACGCCGTAAATTCAACCAGGCTTTATCCCCCAACTCAGCATGAAACTTCGACTCTTCACTCTCGCCGTTCTCGCCGCTCCGTGGAGCACGCTGCCCGCCGCCGACGCGCCGCTGAAGTTCAACGACCCGGCGCCGAAACGCTACGAATTCACCGCCCGAGCCAGCGTGATCGACCCGCGCGCGAAGGCTCATCCGGAGATCGATTTCCTTTTTGAAAAAGACGGCAAACCGCAGGACGTGGAAAACGCCTATGTGGACACGCGCGTGGCTCCGCAGGGAAAGCTGGTCATCTGGCTGATGGGGAATAGCGCGCCGCTGTTCGAGCGGATCACGAGCTACGGACTGCACGGCATCCGCGTTCATTACGCGAACGGCTGGTTCGGGAAATTCGGCAGGGAGCCCGCGCCGCCGGATGACAAATTCCTCGGCAAGATCCGGCTCGAAGCAGCGACGGGCGAGGATTTCAGCGATCAGGTGGAAATCCCGAAGCCGGACGGGATGATGGAGCGCTCGCTGCAATTCGTGAAATGGCTGGCGAAGGAAAACCCGCAGGGTCGCTGGGATTATTTTCTCACCGATGACCAGAACGGCCTGCGCTGGGATCGCGTGATCATCAGCGGCAGCTCGCACGGCTCGACCACCGCGGCGCGCTTTGCAAAGCATCAGAAGGTCGATCGCGTGGTGATGTTTTGCGGACCACGCGATCAATACGAAACGTGGCAGGGCCTGCCTTCCGCGACGCCGGCGAACCGCTTCTTCGGCTTCAGCCACGTGCTCGACAGCGGCTGGACCGGCGGCCACTACTGCCGCTCGTGGGAGCTGCTCGGCCTGCATCAGTTAGGCCCCATCGTGAATGTGGACAAAGCCGCCGCGCCCTATGGAAATACGCGCCGGCTGATCACCGACGCCGATGTGAAGGGAGACGCGAAACGCGCGCACAGCTCGGTCACGCCCGGCGGCGCCGCGGTGAAGGATTCGGCAGGAAAGTTCATCCACGAAGAAGTGTGGCGTTACCTCTTCAACCAGCCTGTGGACAAGATCGGCGGGCCGGTGCCGCCAGACGAGAACTGCGTGAAGGATCTCCGCTCAGCACCGAAGCCGAAGAAGTGAAGCAGCCCTAAAAAGCGGGGATAGGATTTCTCACGCAAGGCGCAAAGACGCAAAGGGGAGGAGATTCGAAGGGAAAAAGCGATGGGATCGCGACCACTCCGTTCCGGGGAGCACAGGCCGCTGGCCTGTCCCGTTCGGCGGCCCGCCGAACGGTCCGGGCTTTTGGCGGCGTCCCACGAGGAATTTGGCCCGTCCCGACATCGGTGGTTCCCGGCGGGCCGCCGGCAACGACAGGCGAGCCGCCTGTGCTCCCCGCAGCGCCCGCCCGCCCGTCCATCATCTCGCGCTGCCTGGAAACCTCTTTCGGCAATCGCTCTCCGCTCCAGCGCAGGGATGTCCGCTGTGCTCGCGAGCCGGATCGACCAGCCGTCACTCATGGCCGTTTTTCGCCGCGTAACTTGAGCCGCTCCGGATTCAAGGCCTGGAGCGCCTTCGGCCCGAGGGCTCGGGAGAGGCCAAAGCAGAGGACGAAATCGAGCAGGGGGCTAGACATCGCCGCGATCATGACGCCGCACCACCCGAAGCGCAATTTGGAGAATCTGTGGCAGCTAACGTCGGAACGACAGGAAGGCGCGACGTTATTCCCCGCTCGATTTCGACTCGGCGTAATGGGGATCCGTGCTCCCCCTTCCCGGAGATTTCACGATTCGCACGAATTTCATTGCCGCCGGTCGGGAATTCCCTGATTACCCGCCCGCTGTCGCGCTGAGAAAACTCAAACGCCGACTGGAATGTGCAAGGTAAGACGTGCCCGATTTTCCGGTGTGAGTAGGTGCTGCGGCTACACATCGTTTTTCTCATCTCCCGTTTATTTCCACATGCCTATGAAAACCGCCTCCGTCATTCACACTCTCCTCGGCGCCCTCAGTTTCACCCTCCTTCTCGCCTCCGCGGCAATGGCGCAAGGCCCGGTCTGGAAGCCGCTCGGGCCAGCACCCATTCGCGAAAGCGCCGCCGCGGACGACGTCAAGAATGAGGAGTCCGGAAAGGTTCTCGCAATCCTGGTCCATCCGACGAACCCCAAGATCGTCTATGTCGGCACGGGAAACGGCGGGCTCTATCGGAGCCTGGATGGAGGGAATGAATGGACGCTTATCGACCTTCCGGCGCCTGCCGGCCCGAATGGTCAGATCATGTCGATTGGCGCCCTGGCCGTCTCGCCGAGCAACCATGGCACCCTCTTCGTGGGTACCGGTGATCCGCGGGGTGGCGTGGACAATTTCTTCGGCGTCGGGGTGTATGTCGTGCGGAATGCCGACTCGGCCACTCCGATGGCCAGCGGGCCGTTTGGGAAGGGCGCGGATCGCCCGGACCTTTTCACCGGGACCTCGATCACGCAGATCATTGTCGATCCCGCGGACGAGCAGACGATTTTCGTTTCCACCATCCCCGCCAGGGGTGGAATTGGGCTCATCGGCAACAATGAGAATAACGACCTGGGTCCGGACAATCGCGGTCTCGGGGGCTTGTATCGGACGACCAATGCGCTCGCGGCCGAACCCAATTTCACGCGCCTGACCGAGGCAAAAGACGTGAGCATCCGCGACATGGTGATCGAACCCGGCAACGCGAAGGTGCTGCTCTACGCGACTAACGAGGAGGGCGGTGGAGTGTGGCGCACGGACGACGCGCTGGGGCCCCAACCCAAATTCGAGATGACGCGCTCGTTGAGCAACTTTGATCCCCGCCTGGCGATCAACAAGGTGGGTGAGGTGGTGACCGTGCTGCTCGCCACTTCCGAGGCCCCGCTACCCGCGCCCGAGGATAAGGTTTTGGGCAAGGTCATGCGCTCGACGGACGGCGGAAAAACCTGGCCTGACCACATCACGGCGGCCGACGGATTCGCCGGCGAACAAGCGAACATCAACGTCGCGATTGATCCGACGAACGCCAAAATTTTCTATGTCGGCGGTGCGGACGCTCCCGGCAAGAAGGTGATGATTGGGACGGTCGATGGCGGCGACACTTTTAATAAACCGAGCCCCACGGCCACCTACGGGCTGCACCCGGACACGCAGGTCATCCGGATCGCGCCGAGCGATCCTTCGACGATCTATCTCGGATGCGACGGCGGCATTTGGAAAACCACCCGTGGTGCGCAGGACTGGAAGACTGTCGATGCGAAGTGGGAAAACCTGAACAACGCGACCTTCAGCGCCACGCAGTTCACCGGCCTCGCCCAGCATCCCAAAGTGCGCGACTACCTCGTGGGTGGCACGCAGGATAATGGGACCAATTTCCTCCGCTCCAACGGGACGTGGTTTGAGATGGCCGCGGGGGATGGCGGGGTGGCGTTGATCGATCAGAATGCCACCGATGCCTCGGTGGTGACGATTTACCACACCTACTCGAACACGGTGGGCGCGATCAAATTCGACCGGGTGACAATGAACGGTGACGTGGTGGGGGCGACCAAGTCCATCGGCGCGGCACAGGGGATAAATCAAAAGGACAGCACGGTGCTCTTTTACAACCCGATGGCGGTCGGCCCAGGCAACCCGAATAGCGTCTATTTCGGAACCGACCGCCTCTACCGGTCGGCGGATCGCGGCGACACGATGACGGTGGTCGCCGGCCCGTTCGAGGACAAGATCGCGGTGAGCGCGATCGGTGTGTCGGTGCAGGATGATAATGTGCGCATCGTCGGGTTGGAGAATGGCAAGGTCTTCGCCACGAACACGGGCTCGGCCATGACGGAGGTGACTCCGCAATCCGGGGGGAACCCCGTCAGCAACTATGTCTCGCGCGCCTTCATCGACCCGAATGTGAAGACGACCGCGTATGTGACCTACGCCGGTTACAAGCTCGCTGCGGGCGCGACGATTTGGAAGACGACCAATTTCGATGCCGCCGCCCCGACGTGGACGGCCATCGGCAACGGTGTGCTGGGACCTGTGAACGCCTTTGCGGTCGATCCGCGCGCTTCCACCCATCTCTACGCCGGCACTGATCTCGGGGTGTTCGCCTCGACCGACGGCGGAACGACCTGGGCGCCCTACGGCACCGGACTGCCGCGGATCACCGTCTGGGATATGAGCGTGAACAAGGATTTCGGCGTGCTGCGCATCGCGACTCACGGACGCGGGATGTGGGAGATCGCCGCGGCTGCACCGGCCAATGAGCCTTCCATCGTACCCACGCCAGCCGTGGCCGCCGAGGGTGCCGCGCCGGCCGCCTTCGCCCGCCAAGCCGCTCAGGCGGCCAACGCCCTGGCCAATTTCGTCATCAATCTCTCCGGTCCGAGCACGCACTTGGTCAGCTTCCATTACTCGACCGTCGATGGCACGGCGAAGGCCGGCACTGATTACGTGGCGCAAAGCGGGACGATTACTTTCCAACCCGGCCAGACGCAGCAGACCATCTCGGTGGAGATCCTCGACGACAGCCATCCCGAGCCGACCGAAAGCTTCTCCATCCAGCTCAGCGATCCGGTGGGCGGGAGTCTTGCGGACGACGATGTGTCCGGCACGATCATGAGCGAAGAGGCCGCCGCGGTGCTCTCGATCGCTCCCGCCACGGTGATCGAAGGCGCACCTGCAACGACCACCGACGCGACCTTCCAGGTCACTCTCTCGCCGGCATCAAACCAGACCGTGACCGTCGATTTCACGACGGTGGATGTGAGCGCTTCCGCTGGGAACGACTATCAGCCCGTCTCCGGCACCGTCACCTTCGCCGCAGGCGAGACGATGCAGCCCATCGCCGTGCCGGTGCGCGGTGACGCGCTCGCGGAGGAAAACGAAAACTTCCGGGTCGTGCTCAGCAATCCGACCGGCGAGGCGAACCTCGGCACCAGTTCGGCCCTCGGCACGATCTCGAATGACGATGGCGCAGCGCCCGCGACCAGCATGGCGAACACCACCGCCAATGCCGTAAATTCAGGCGGCGCGTCGGCCATTTATCCTTCGACGATCAATGTGAGCGGCCTCGCCGGCACGGTGAGCAAAGTCACAGTTCGCCTGGTCGGCTTGAGCCACAGCTATCCGTCGGATCTCGACGTTCTGCTCGTCGGGCCGCAGGGGCAAAAGGTCATGCTCATGTCGGATGCGGGCGGATTTGAAGCGGTGACGGACTTGAATCTCGGCTTCGACGACTCCGCCGTGCTGGGCCTTGATGCGGACGATTCCGCGGTCGCCGGCACCTTCAAACCGACCGATTTTGAAGCAGGCGACGTTCTCCCGGCGCCCGCTCCCGCAGGACCTTTCGGCGCGCTGCTCGCGGCGTTCAACGGCACCGATCCGAACGGCGCCTGGCGTCTCTTCGTCTTCGATGACTCGACCGGCGACGGCGGCGCGATCGGCGAATGGAGCCTGAGCATCAGCACGCAGACGGCTCCCGCCGTCCCCTTCATTACCATCGCGGACGTGAACGTGGTCGAGGGCAATGGCGGCACGGCCGGCGCGGTGTTCGCCGCCCGCCTCTCGGCCGCGAGCGCCACCCCGGTGACGGTCAATTTCGCCACCGCGGATGGCACGGCGAGCGAGGGCCAGGATTACACTGGCGCCACCGGCACGGTCACCTTTGCCCCTGGACAGACCACCCAGGCGATCACCGTTTCCGTGCTCGGCAGTCTGGACGTGGAGGGCGACCAGACTTTCTTTGTCGATCTGAGCAATGCCGCCGGCGCCACGTTCGCGGACAACCAGGCCATGGCCACGATCGTCAACGACGACGTGATCCCGCGGATTTCCATCAATAATCTCGGTGAAGAAAAATCGGTGAAGGATGGCGCGGGCCAAAACCCCAAGGCGGTATTCACCGTGAGCCTTGCGGAAAAGAGCAGCCAGGAAGTCCGCGTCGATTTTGCCACCGAGGATAGAGAAGCCACCGCCGGCCAGGACTACGAAGCCACTGCCGGAACGCTCATCTTTGCCCCCGGCGAGACCGCCAAGCCAGTGCCCGTCCGAATCATTCTCGATGACACCAACGAAGGGGACGAAACCTTTGTCGTCAAGCTGGCCAATCCCGTTAACGGCGTGCTCTTCAAGGACGAGGGCGTAGCCTTGGTCACCGGCGGCTCTCACGTCTCGATCCGCACCCGCGGACAACCGAAGGACATGCGGGTCCTGGAAGGTCTCTCGGCCTTTTTTATCGTATCCTCGCGGGGCAGCGGTTTGACCTACCAGTGGAAATTCAACGGGGTGCCGATTCCCGGCGCGACCAATCGGGTTCTCGAGATTCCAAAGGCGAAGCTTGCCGACGAGGGCCTCTACAACGTGGTCGTCAGCAACGGAATCGAAACCGATGAGAGTGAAGGGGCCGAGCTCGCCGTCGATGCGCTCATCGGCATGAATGCACTCACCGGACATTATCAGGGATTGGTGGGTGGAGACGCCTTCACGCACGGATCATCCGGGTATATCCGCCTGAAAGTGCTACGCGGCGCCGGAGTCACCGGTCAGCTCAGCTACGGTGGACGGAAATATTACTTCACCGGCCGTTTCAAGACGGACGGTACGGTAATCCTCGTCCTCGGCTCCGGGAGTTCGCGTGTGACGCTCAGCCTGCAGCTCGACCAGAGCGGCGCTGGCGGCGTCTCGGGCACCGTCTCGGGCGGCGGCGGCGGCACTTCGGATTTCTTCGCCGATGCCGGCGCACCCGGCGGGGCGGCCACCGGGCGTTACACCGTGATCCTGCCGCGCAATCCGTTGCACCCCGAGGCGACTTTTCCGCAGGGCCATGGCCACGGGGTCGTGACGGTCGATCGTCTCGGCAATCTTCGCTTCGCCGGCAAGCTCGGCGACGGCGCGGGAGTCGCGCAGGGCAGCCGCCTCTCGGCGGAAGGCTGGTGGCCGTTCTATGTCGCGCCCTACGGCGGCAGTGGCTCGGCGTCCGGCTGGGTGCAATTCCGCGACCTGCCTGGCAAGAGCGATCTCGACGGCACGCTCGATTGGTTCCGGCCCGATCACTTCGAGAAGTCTTATCGGGCTGGCTTCACCACCGAGATCGAGTTGGAGGGTTCGCTCTATGTGAAGACCGCGGGCCAGTCCGTGCTCAACCTGGCGCCTTCCGGCTTCGGTAACGTGAAGCTCGAAAACGGCAACCTCGCCGCGGCCCTCGCTGAGGTCATCAAGCTCGACACCAACAGCCGCGTTACCGTGACGCAAAACAACGATCGATTCACCATGTCGATCACGCCGGCGACCGGAGCGTTCCTCGGAAGCTTCGTGACGCCCACGGGAGAGAAACGCAAGTTCACCGGTGCGATCTTCCAGAAGCTAAACATCGCCAGGGGAGTCTTCCTGGGCCTCGATCAGGCCGGACTCCTCGAGATCGCGCCGCAGTAGCGCGTGGGCAGCGCGACTGTGGAATAAGTCAGTCTCCCACGAGGACTCTCATCGATAGAATACCGTCCTGGCGGCGGGCCGTTATACCCAACTGAGGTGGACGCCGGACGATTTGGCCCGACAGGGCCGAGGGAAATTAGCCGGTGGCGTCAGCCAGCGGACTTCAGTCACGAAGAGACCGAGTCCCGGCAGGGGCGCCAGAAACTCCCGCGCCCCGCTGGGGCGGACCGTTCTATTCCGTAATCCGGTGGCTGACGCCACCGGCTAATTTCCGCGGAGCCTCTGGCTCCAAGGAACGTCCAGTTTTCAAAAGCGTTTGGTATTACCTCAGCCGCTCCGGATTCAAGGCCTGGAGCGCCTTCGGGACGAACCGGCCGTTTTCGCGGATTAGCTTGCCGTCGAAGTGTATCGTGCCGCCGCCGTAATCCTCGCGCTGGATGTTCACCAGATCCCAGTGGACCTGCGAGCGGTTGCCATTCTCCGTCTGCTCATAGCACTGGCCGGGCGTGAAGTGGAACGAGCCGTTGATCTTCTCGTCGAAGAGGATGTCGCGCATCGGCTGGAGGATGTGCGGATTGAAGGCGATCGCGAATTCCCCGATGTAGCGCGCGCCGGGATCGCTATCGAGGATCGCGTTGAGCTTCTCCGTGTTGTTCGCCGTACCGTTGACGACTTTCCCGTCCTTGAATTCCAGCCGCACATTGTCGAACGCAACGCCCTGATAGATCGTCGGCGCATTGAAGCTCACGTGGCCCTGCACCGAGTTTTTCACCGGCGCGGTGAAGACTTCGCCATCGGGAATATTGTGCGTGCCACCGCACGGGATGGCGCTGATCCCTTTGATCGAAAAGCGCAGGTCGGTGCCGGGACCTTTGATCTCCACGAGGTCGGTCGCTTCCATCGCCGTCTTCAGCGCCTGCATGCCGGGCTTCATCTTCGCGTAGTCGAGCGTGCAGACATTGAAGTAAAAATCCTCGAACGCCTCCGTGCTCATCCCCGCGCTCTGCGCCATGGATGGCGACGGCCAGCGCAGCACGCACCACTTCGTTTTCTTCACCCGCCAGTCGAGCACCGGCTTCATCTTCTTCGCCACGAGCTTCATCTTATCCGCCGGCACGTCGCTCATCTCGGTGATGTTATTGCCGCCGCGCATCGCGATGTAGGCGTGCACCTTTTTCATCTGGGCGAGCTGGAGTGCCGAGGCCAGATCGAGCTGCTCCTCTTGCGCGCCGAGTGCGAGTTCCCGGCTGACCCGTCCGTGGTGGATCTGCACCAGCGGCACCGCGCCGATCTCACGCGCGGCGCGGACGAGCGCGACGGTCATCTCATCCGGGATCTCGAAAGCATCGATGAGCACCTTTTCTCCCCGCTGAAGGTGGACGGAAAAGCCGGCGAGCAGCCGGGCGAGCTTGTCAAAGCGGGGATCGTGCATAGTCGCGGAAGCTAGCACACGCCGATTTCCGCTGGCTATGGGGAAAGCGCGAGCGGTGCGGGTGAAGGACGGCCCTGCAACGTTGAAACGCCTACGAGGGAGCGCTGTGCGGCGGAAGATCGAGGTCGTCGCCCTCCGCCCCCTCGAACTCCGCGAAGTGATCCGGCCGCAGCGGCTCGGTCACGCGGTACTCTTCGCCGAGCCATTTGCCGAGATCGACGAGCTTGCAGCGGTCGCTGCAAAACGGGCCGAGCGGTTCGGCGAAGAACTCGTTTTCGCGCCCGCAGATCGGGCATTTGACGCGTGCGGGTTTGGCCATGGCTTCCGAAACTTCGCGGAATGGCGGCATGCCCGCAAGGCGTGCGAGCCGCTCAGTTCGATCCTTGCGCGCCGGCGGCGCCGGTCACATTCAAGTGGTGGAGAAAGAACTCGCGGACGTTGGCCGGGCCGTCTTTGGCGGGCCTGAGATCGAGCGCAGGGATGTCGGCGATGAATGGCACGCCCAGCTCGCGGCAGCGGTCGCCGATGATCTGGGAATGTTTCGGGTGATGCAGGTACTGCCCGCGGTCGGTGATCTCGCCGCCGCGCATCGTGGCGCTGAGGAAGACGGGCGGGTCGTCCCTGGAAATCAGCCCGAGCATGTCGCAGTCGGCGCGGATCTTCTGGCCGATGGGGCCGCGCACTTCCTCGTCGCTCTTCAAGCCATAGAAGGAATACGCCTCGGTGCTCTCCGCGAACTTCTTCACGGCTTCCTCGCCGAGCACTTCCGGCCAGCGCAGCACGTCGTAGGAAAACTGGCCCGCCGCGGAGCCAGCGCAGGTCAGCCGCGTGGATTCGCGCAGCACCGGGTCGGCGTTTTGCGGATCGGCCATGTCGTCGTGAAAGGCGAGCCAGAGCGAAGTGCCCGCGCCCGCCGATCCGCCGTAGGAGGCCACGCGCGTCTTGTCGATATTCCACTCGGCGGACTTGCTGCGGAGGAATTGAATCGCGCGCGCGCAGTCGCGCAGCACGTCCTGGATCGGCACGGTCGTGCGGTAGCGATAGTTGATCGCGGCGAAGGAGACGCCGGCCGCGAGGTATTGCTCGACGGTGCGATCCTTGCGCACGCCGGATTTATCCCCCGCGACGAATCCGCCCCCGTGGATATAGACGACCAGCGGCGTCGGTCCGTCGGATTTTGCCTGCCAGAAATCGAGCACGTTGCGCTCGTGGGCGCCGTAGTGGATATCGGCGAAAGTCGGAGCCGGCGCGACCGAGGCGGAGGCCGGTTTGCCGGGACGCAGTTTGTTGTAATACGCGCGCGCTTCTTCCTCAGTCAGTGTGCCGTCTTTGTCGGCATCCGCCGCGGGGTAAAGCTGCCGCAGTTGTTCCAGTCGCTCGGGAGTGGCGAGTTGCGCGTGGGCGGAGATGCAGCCGAGCGCGAGGAGCAGGGCGAGGCGTTGGATGGATTTCATGGAGAGGTTCATTTAGATGCGGGTGCCGCGCCGCGCCAGCCCTTGATCCATTGCGCGGTGAGTTGCGCGACGAGTTCGACGTGCTTCGGATCATTGGCAATGTTCACGTTTTCCTGAGGGTCGGTCTGATGGTCGTAAAGTTCGACCGCATCGACTTTGCTGTGATCATTCTGTTCGACCCACCGGGTGAAGCGGTAACGATCCGTTCGCATCGAGTAGCCCATGAGTTTTCGCCCTGCGACGGCGCGCGGGTACTGGCTGAAGGCCGCCGTTTTCCACGTCCGTTGCGGATCGCCGAGCACGGGTACGAAGCTCGTCCCCTCGAGATGCGCCGGCCGCGGCAGGCCGCAGAGTTCGGCGAGCGTGGGATAGATATCGACGAACTCGACGAGGGCATCGGTGCGCTGGCCCGCGTTTTTCATTCCCGGCACGGAAAGGAGCATCGCCACGTTGGTGTCGTTTTCGACGTTGCTGTGTTTGCACCAGGAGCCGTGCTCGCCCAGCTTCCAGCCGTGGTCGCCCCAGAGGATGACGATCGTGTTGTCGCGCAGCCCGAGCCGATCGAGTTCCGTGAACACGCGGCCAAACTGCGCGTCCATGTAGCTGATCGCGGCGAAGTAACCGTGCTTGAGCTGCCGCGCGAGGTCGTCGGGAATCGGGCCTTCTTTCGGGACGCCGTGATAGGTGCGCAGTTCGCCGCCATTGGTCACGGCGTATTCGGGTGCGCCCTTTGGCGCGAACGGATTGGGCGCGAGCTTGATCTTCGCTGGGTCGTAAAGGTCCCAGTATTTCTTCGGTGCGACGAAGGGGAGGTGCGGACGGATGAAGCCGACGCCAAGCCAGAACGGCTGATCCTTTTTTGCGAGGTCCTGCAAGGTCGCGATGGCCATGTCGGCGAGGGCGCCGTCGTGAAAGTGGTTGTCCGGCACGTCCGAGTTTTCGAAGGGCGGACCGTAGTTGCGCACTTTGCCGCCGCCCTTCTTCTTCGGCGCGGTTTTCGAGGCATCGACCTTCTTCTGCACGATCTCTCGATTTTCCGGCAGACCGTAGGCGCCGTGCCCGAGTTTCGGCGAGGTCCACGGCACCGACCACGACGGGGCGTCGTCGTAGCCGCCATGGAAGAGCTTGCCCATGCCCTGCACAAAGTAACCGTTCTGTTTGAAGTGCTGCGGCAGTGTCACGACATCCGGCAGCGCGGTGCGGAAGTGCGTTACCAAGTCATAGACCTTCGTCGTGTCCGGACGCGTGCCGGTGAGCAGGCTGGAGCGCGTTGGCGAA
>JANOAZ010000093.1:0-21307 GCA_031411395.1 Chthoniobacteraceae bacterium | reverse complement strand
CCACAACTCCGGCGTGGGCGGCGATCGCGCGGCGGATGCGATCACCCGCTTCGAGGAAGATGTGGCCGTTTACAAGCCGAAGTACGTCACCATCCTGCTCGGGATGAACGACGGCAGCTACAAGGACTTCGACAAGGCCGTCTTCGACTCCTACCAGGCGGGCATGACCACCATCCTCGACAAGATCTCCGGTCTCGGCGCGACCGCGATCCCGATGACGCCAACGATGTTCGACGCGCGTGCCAAGCGCCTCAAGGCGAGCCTCGATGAGCCGCGCAACACCTATTACAACGGCGTGCTCGCGCTGTATGGCGGATGGCTGCGCGAGCAGGCGGAAGTGCGCGGCCTCGGCTTTGTGGACATGTATTCGCCGCTCAATACGATCACCGCGCAGCAGCGGAAAAAGAACGCGAACTGGACCATGATCGCCGACGGCGTGCACCCCGGCCCGGTCGGGCAGACCGTGATGGCGGTGGCGATCATCGACAACATCGTCGCGCGCTCGCAGGTCTCGCAGATCGTCGTGGCGGAAAAGAACGGGAAACTCGGCGCGACCGCGGCGAACGGAACGCTCACCGGCTTCCAGCAAAGTGGCGACGCGGTCAGCTTCACCTTCGCCGCCAATGCGCTCCCCTGGGTGCTCCCGCCCGAGGCCGCCGAAGGCCCGACGCTCACCGCCCTCGGTCACCGCTACGGCAACGAAAAAGTCACCGTGCGCAATCTCAAGGCCGGCAAATATGAGCTGAAGATCGACGGTGCGCCGGTCGGCCAGTGGACCGACGGCCAGCTCGCCTTTGGTGTGGAGTTGGAAAACAACGACAAGACGCCGCAGTACCAGCAGGCGTTGAAAGTCGCGCTGCTCAACAAGCAGCGCAACGACAGCGCGTATCATCCGCTGCGAGATCAATACGCCCAGCTCAAGGGCAAGCGCCGCGCGCTGGCCAAGGCCGAGGCGGAGAAGGATCCGCAGATCGACGCGAAGAAGACGGAATTCGCGGCATGGTACACCGGGCAAAAGGCGACGGTCGCGGAGTTGCTCGGCAAGGCGAAGGAATTCGAGACGCAGATCTACGCGGCGAATCAGCCGCAGCCGCGGAAATACGAGTTCGCGCTGGTGAAGTAGGCGCGCGCCTCCGGGTGGAGCACTCAACCCGAGTGCTGTTTTCGGCGACCCCGCCGGAAACATCCGGGGCGGTTCGGTCCTGGACTGGCATGCCGATTACCATGGCGCCGTTCTGCTTTTCACGCGCTCCGAAATGCTCTCGGCGGGTCGCCGAGAGCAGCACTCGGGTCGAGTGCTCCACCCGGAGCAGCCGCGCCGTTACTCGTAGCGCAGCAACGCCGTGGCCCTCACGGACTTGTCCGCCGTGAAGCGCACCCATTTCGCGCTGTAGCCTTCGGGGAAAGTGTGCGCGAGGCTCTCGCCGGGCTTCACGGTGAGCTTCGTGGATTCGCGCCAGGTGCCGTTGCCGAGAAAATCCACCTCGACCGTGACCGTGACTGGACCTTTCGCGTCGTGGGAAAGCGTCAGCGATTTGCGGTCGTAGTTCGTCATCAGGAACGGATCGCTCGGCGCGCCGGCCGCGACCGCCGTGTCCTTCCACGGGCCGCCTTCACCGTGCGCCTTTCCGAAGCTCCAGAGATCGTCCACCGCGCCGAGCCAGAGCGCGGCCTTGCCGTCCTCGGAGCGCACGATGTGTTCGCCCTTTGCCTCGGGCGTGAGGCCGGCGAGCACCAGCAAGCCGCGATAGGAACAGTAATCGGTGATGCGCCGGTTGTGCGTCGCGACCGGGCGCATCTTGATGAAGCCGCCGGCGTTTTCGGCGGGCAATTCGTAGAAGGTGCCGTGCGCCTGGAAGAGGTCGCGCTCCGTGCAGACTTCGCGGCAGACTCGGAGCGGCAGCGCGCCCTCGGTGCCGAACGCGCCATCGCCTTTCGGCAGACGCCAGCGGCGCCCCGCGTCGTCGATCACCAGCACGCTGGCGGCGTCTGCGGAGATCACGCCGCGCGGCACAGCGGCGTTGTGTTTCAGGACGTCGAAGGCCTTCGGATCGTCCTTCGCGCGGATAAGTTTCGCATCCGCGGTCAGCTCGTAATGCGCTTCCTCCGCGAGCTTGCCGTCGCGCACCACGCTCGCGCCGAAGTGGAGCGTGCGTTTGTTGTCGCCGCGCGTGAGCAGGATGCCGCCGGAATAATCCTTCGCATCCGCCGCGGCGATGCCGTCGAAGATCGGCGCTGCGATCCCGCGCGCGTCCGCGTTGGAAAAGTGGAGGTCCGCGGTTGCCGTGGCGTCGCGATCCGTGCGCAGGCGAATCCAGGCGCCCGCGTCTTCTGCGGCAAAGGTGAGCCACTGGTAGCCGTGGGCGGGGAGCGTGACCTCGCGCAGCTTTTTCCAGTCACCGCGGCCGTTGTTTGTCTCGAAGGTGAACGTCACCGCGGAATCCGCGTCATGCGCGAGATGCAAGCCGCGGCGCGCGAAGCCGGAGAAAAGAAACGGATCGCTCGCCTCGCCGGCTTTCACCGCATCGCCCACCCACACCGCGCCCGTCGCGGCGGCGGGGCCGAAATGCGCGAGCTGTTCCGGCTTTACGAACCACAGATTCGACTGTGACTGCCCCGGGCCGGCGAGCGCGCCTTTGACTTTGCGCTTGTTGAGGAACTCGCTCTTCGCCGTGTCGTCGCAGCCCAGCACCAGGCGGTCATTCCAACGCGCGAAGTCGCCGACCACTTTCAAATAACTCGAGAGCGGCGCGATGCCCGCGGTGTTCGCGGCGGAGAAGCTCCTGGGAAATTTCCAAAACATCCCGTGCATCGTCATCAGCAACTCCGGCTCGCCGCTTGACCCGCGGGTCAACCCCACGTCGCGGATGCGCGGCCACTCGGTGTTCCAGCCGTGCGCGCCGTCGTAGCTGTGGGACGCTTTGGGCAGCCGGAAGGCGGTCCACTTTCCACCATCGAGCAGCATGAGGATGAGCGAGCGGAAGTCCCAGCCGACGCTCCACACCGGATCGGCGTCGGGACGCTCGTTGCCCGCGATGCCGCCGGGGCCGGTCACCTCGGTGAATTGATTGCGCCGCACGAGCTTCCAATCGTCGCCCGGCTGCCGCCATTCGCCGAGCGCGCCGCTCGGGATCGTCGGCGTGGTCAGCGCGTCTTTTCCGTGCTCGCCGTTATTGGCGTAAATGACGCGGCCTTGTCCGCTGTAGAGCCCCTTGCCGTGGTAGCCGGGGAGTTTCGAATCGATCGTCGCCGGACGCGCCTCGTCCGTCGCGCCGGGCTTCGGTTTGTTGCCGTCCTTGATCAGGCCAGTGACCTCCAGCGTCTTCACATCCACTTCGTAGAGCCCTTCCTCCATCGTCGCGAAGAAGAGCCTGCCCGCCGGGTCGGTGAGGTGCCGCGCGTTGCCGGTGAGCCGGCCGGGCATCGCCTTCCACGGGATCACTCGCACGCCGCCTTTTGCATCCACCGCGTACGGTCCGATGAAGAGCTGGTTCGATTCGCGGTGGATCATCCGGTTCGCCGGCGTGCCGCCGTGACTTTCCGGACGGATGACTTGGGTGAGCGCGTCGTCGATCTCGTAAAGTTTGTCCGATGAGCCGAACGGCAAATGCGGTCCGTAAGTGATCACCCACAGTTTCCCCGCCCACGGCACCACCGCGCCGGTGCCGCACTCGCCCTCGTTGTTGAACATCGCGAGGTGCGGATAAATGCCGCTGAATTGCACGGGCTCGGCGGTCGCGAGCATGACGGTGGCGAGGAGGAGAGCGAGGGGGCGCATGGTTGACAGTAGAGTCCGGGTTCCGCGCTTTTGGACAAGCAAACACGCGGAGCCGGCGCGCAGCGCCTCTTCAAAACACCCCGATCATCCTGAGCTTCCGATCCTCGTTCCCTAACTCTGTTTGGGAACGCGCTTTGGGGGCGAAACTGTGTTTCGCGTGGACGGGGTGTCCGCGGGCGTGTTCCGGGCGGCGGGACACTGGCCGCGGACGGGAGCGCTCACGGTGCAACAAAGTTGCGCAGACAAGTGCGTTCCCAAACAGAGTTTGGGAACGAGCGGGTGAGCCGCAGATGAACGCAGATGAGCGCAGATGCGGAGGCGGAGAGGAATAGCGGGGGGAAAATGAGATCACCTTTTCGGGTTTCGCGCTCACGCATGCCGATTGCCCTACGCCCCCTGTTCCCCATCTGCGTTTCATCTGCGCCCATCTGCGGCTCAACTGCATTGTTCCAGCTCAGGATGACATCTTTTGTTGGAGAGCGCTGCCGCGCTACTCCCAGCGTACGCCGCCTTCGATCTTCAGGAATTCCTTCACCTGCATCTGCGCGCCGAGTTCTTCGATCTCGTTGCCGCGGAAGATCACGCCGCCCGGCGCAGTGTCCTGCAGCTTCTTGCTGTCGTGCGGTTCGCCGAGCACGAAGACCGGCCCGGCGGGGCTCTTGATCCGGTTGCCTTCGATCATCGCGTCGCGCACCGGCGCGTGGCCGGTATTCTTCGCGACCGAGTTCCCCGCCGGCAGCGCGATGGCATACGCGCCGGTCCGCTCGATGACGTTTCCCTTCACCACATGCCCGCGCCCGTGCAGCCGGATGCCGCCCGATTTCGCGCGGCCCTCGCCGTCGATGCGGTTGCCTTCCACCACGCACCGATCACCGTGTCGCAGCACGATCGCGCCGCCATCGCAACCCACGAAGATATTTCCGCGATACGTATTGCCGGTCGATTTGTTCGAGATCACCTCAGCGTCGCCGCGACACGCCTCGAAGCGATTCTCCTCCACCAGCGTCCGCGCCTCCTGTTCCTGAAAGCTGCTGTCGCCCACGCGGATCGCTTCCATGCCGTTGCGCACCGCCTTCGCGATGCCGCGGAAGAGATTGTGATCGATCCGCGTCCCGGTCGAAAGCACGCCGTCGTCGCCGTCGATGATGAGCATCACTCCATCGGTCCGCTTGTCATCGAAGGTGCAATGATCCACGCGGTTCGCCGTGCTCGTCCTGCCGCCGATGCGGAGGTAGTGGAGTCGCGCGCCTTCCGCGCTGCACGCGCGGATGGTGCAGGCCGTCACGCGGCAGTGCTGCGCGTCCTTCAGCAGGATCGGGTCGATCGTGGTGTTTTCAAAAGTGAGCCCCTCGATCACCACCCACGCGCCGCGGACTTCGAGCTGGCTCGCGCCGGTGAAGATCGCGCCGCCCGTGGTCTCCGCGCGCACGGTGAGCGGCGCGCTTTCTTCACCGCGCCCGCGCAGGCGCATCACCACATCGGCGTGACGGCCCGCAGCCCACACGATCGTGTCGCCCGCTTTCACGCGTTCCGCCGCTGCGGCGAATTCCGCGCCCGAACTCACGCGCCAATCCGCCGCGAGCGCCGCGGTGGTGAGTGTCAGCGTCACGAGCAGGCAGAGTCGTTTCATCGCTCCGACAACCCAAGGCGGGTTTCGCGCTTAGCTCGCTCCCGCGAAGTGAAGTGCCCTGCTCCCGCGGATCGCACGCACGCAGCCACGCTAATAATCCTCTTCCTCATGGCTTCTCCCCGAACCACCTTCACCGCCCATGTTCCCGCTCCGCGCCTCGATTGCCCTCCTGCTCGCCCTTTCGCTCCCTGCAGTCGCCCAGAAAAAGAAGGAGGAAATCGCCCCGCGCACCGAGGCGGATATCCTCAAAACGGTAACGCTGCCCGAGGGCTACGCCGCCACCGTCTTCGCTCTCCCGCCGATGGGCGGCTACCCCACGAGCGTGAGCGCGGCGATCGATGGCACCCTCTTCGTCGCCATCGATGAAAACGGCTCGCTCGGCCGCGACCGCAACCCGGGTGCGGGAGTCGAAGGCCCGAAAGACGGACGCATCCCCGGCAAGGTCGTTCGCATGCGCGACACCGACGGCGACGGGCGCGCCGATGAGTTCAAGACCTTCTGCGAAGTCGAGAGCCCGCGCGGCGTGATCTGGGACGCCCCGAGCGGCACCGCGCCCGGCACGCTCTACGTGATGCACCCGCCAAATCTCACCGCCTACACCGACACCGATGGCGACGGGAAATCGGACAAGCAGGAGGACATCCTCACCGGCCTCGGCTTCGACCTGAACTTTCGCGGCGCCGATCACACCACCAATGGCTGCCGCCTCGCGATCGACGGCTTCATCTACATCGCCGTGGGCGATTACGGCTTTGTGAATGCGAAAGCAAAAGACGGCGTTACGCTCTCGATGCGCGGCGGCGGCATCGTGCGCATCCGGCCCGATGGCACCGGCTTCGAGATCGTCTCGCGCGGCCAGCGCAATATCTACGACGTGGCCGTCTCGCCCACGCTCGACCTCTTCACCCGCGACAACACCAACGACGGCGGCGGCTGGAACGTGCGGCTAAGCTTCGTCCCGCCCGGCGCGCACATGGGCTACCCGTATCTCTTCAAAAACTTCCCCGAGGACATGCTCCAGCCCCTCGCCGACCTCGGCGGCGGCAGCCCCTGCGGCGCGCTCTGGCTCGATGAACCCGGCCTGCCGAAGGGCCTCTTCACCGTCGAGTGGGGCGCCGGGGGCATCATGTATCACGACGATCTCGTGCCCGACGGCGCCGGGTGGAAAACAGGCGAGCCGGTCTCCGACGCCGACCCCGACTCGAAGCACAAGCGCCCGCCCGTGAAGCAAAACAAATGGATCGGCATGACGCGCCCGACCGACATGGACGTGGACGCGACCGGCGCCCTCTTCATCACGAGCTGGGAAGGCGCGACGTTCAACTACAACGGGCCGAACGCGGGGTATGTGCTGCGGGTGGTGAAGAAGGACGCGCCGAAGGTGGCGGTGCCGAATTTGGGGAAGGCGAGCACGAAAGAGCTGGCCCGACTACTGACCTCACCAAGCGGAACCCTTCGATTGGCAACGCAGCGGGAATTCTTTCGCCGTGGCGGATTCGATCTCGCGGACGCGCCTCTGAATTTTGACAAGGCGCAAGACTCGTCGACACAAGATGCCGTGACTTTCGCCGTCGCGATGACGGCCATGGACCGTCTGCGAACCCACGACGCGATCGAGAGCATGTTCCCGATGAAGGCAGCGCCGCACCCCACCCTTGAAATTCACGATCTCGCGTTGTTGGCCGGCGTTGGAAACAGCGGCGCTAAGCTCAAGGATGGACCGGCAAACTTCGTGACGATGTGCCTGACAGACTCACGTCCCCGCGTCCGCGCCGCCGCGATCACCGCGCTGCGCCGACTACACAAAACCGACGCCGCGCCTGCCATCCTCCCGCTCGTCGCCGATGCCGACCCGGTCGTCGCGCACCTCGCCGTGCGCGCGCTCACCGAATTGAAGACCGTGCAGCCCTGCCTCGCCGCGCTCGACGAGTCTTTGGGGAGCGCACGCGCCCCGCGTGCAGATTCCGGCGCCCCGCCGGAATCATCCTCGCAACCCGGCACAGCCGCACTTCCCAATCAGGGTGACGCTGCGCGTGCCGGCATCGAAGTCCCCGGCGGGGCGCCGGCGACTGCACGCGGGGCGCGTGCGCTCCCCATTTCCCTCGGGGCCTTGCGCGCGCTTTATGCCATCCACGAGCCGGCCGTCGTCGATGGCTTGATCGCGCGACTTCCAAAATCAAACGGAGAACTCCGCCACGGCATCTTCAATGCCCTCTGCCGCCTCGCCAACCAGGACGCCCCTTACGAAAACCCGAGCGTCTGGTGGGGCACGCGGCCCGACACCAGTGGGCCCGTTTACCAGCCCATCGCCTGGAGCGAGACGGGGAAGATCACCGCCGCGCTCAAGACCGCGCTCGCGCAGTCGAACGAAGACGACGCGAAGTGGCTCGTCGCCCGCATGTATGAAACCAAGGTCGCTTACCCCGGCCTCGTAGAACTCATGCTCGCCAAAGCCGGCAACGACACCGCCGCGAAACTCACCGCCCTCGAAGGCATGGTCCGCGCCGACAATTCGCTGCCGGCGGAAGGCGTCGCCGCGCTGAAGACCATCGCGACCGATGACAAGGAAGCGCCCGAGCTGCGCGTCCGTGCGCTGCGCATTTTCATCCGCTGCGCGGAAAATGGCGGAGTCTTCCCCGGAGCGCTCGATGCCTTCGCCCCGCTCGCCGGCCACGACCTGCCCGACGCGAAGCTCACCACCGTCTTCGAGGATTTCACCCGCGGCGCGCACAACGCCAAATGGGTCAACGACTACAACCGCGAACTGCACGGCAAGGATGCCGCGAAACGCCAGCTCGCCGCGACCGTGCTCGTGAATCTCGCGACCGGAAAAGTCGGCCGCGAAAACGACCGCGAGTCCGCGAAGAAGGCCGTGGAGAAGAGCTTCGACAAACCGGAGACCGCCGCCGCGCTGCTCACCGCCATCGCCCGCAGCGGCGCGAAGCCGCTCGCCGACAAGGTCGAGGCGAACCTCAACAACCCGAATAACACCGTCGCGGAAGCCGCGCTCTTCGCGCACCAAAAGCTCGGCCTCGGTGGCGCGCAGGGGAAGCAGATCGGCGCGATGAGCTACGACGAAGTCTTCGCAGCCGTGCAAAAAGGCGGCGACGCAACAGCCGGGAAGGAAATGTATCTGCGCGCCGCCTGCATCGCCTGCCATACCATCACACCCGACGAACCGCCCAAGGGCCCCGTGCTCAACGCCGTGGCGAAAATCTACGACCGCGCCGCGCTCACCGAGTCGATCCTCAAGCCGAGCGCGAAGCTCGCCCAAGGCTTCGAGACCACCTTCTTCAAGACGAAGAAAGGCGAGCAGATCGAAGGTTTCGTCACCCGTGAAGGCGGCGACAGCGTGGATGTGCGGAACGTCGCCGGACAGGTCGTGACGATCGAAAAGGGCGACATCACCGAGCGCGGCCACCGTCCGCAAAGCATGATGCCCGAAGGCCTCATGAACGCCTTCACCCCCGCCGAGCTGGCCAACCTGCTCGCCTGGATGGAGACGCTGAAGAAATAGCGGGACGCGCGGTGGAGAGATTGTCGGTGCGGGATGACACGTCCAAAAAAGCACGCCGTCATCCTGAGCGGAGCGCTGCGTGGGCGAAGGCGGGGCGGCGCGGAGTCGAAGGATCTCTCACTATTTCTGCCGTTGCGCGCGTCTGCGGGGAAAAAGCCAGAGATCCTTCGACTGCGCTTTGGTCGCTTAGCCTCCCTCCGCTCCGCTCAGGATGACGGCGTGTTTTTGTTGTTCAGCCCGCACCAGAAATCGCTCCGCGCGTGTTCGGTTCCTCACTGAAGTCCGCGCGCGCGGGACTCACACCAGCGTGAGCCCGAGCGCGGCGTGAGACCCGGCGGGGTTCTCATACGCGGAATCCACGAGCAACCCCGCGGCCTGACGCGCGGCTACGGCGAGGCGATCGCACTCCTCGTTTTCGACATGCGTGGCGTGCCCACGGACCCATTCAAACGTCACCGTGTGGCGCTTCAACAGCCCGTGCAGTTCGATCCAGAGGTCGGCGTTTTCGCGCACGCCGCCGGGTTTTTGAAAACCCTTCCGCACCCAATTCGCGAGCCAGCGTTTGTTCACCGCGTCGGTGACGTAACGGGAGTCGGACACGATTTTCACCCGCCGTCCATCGCCCTTGAGCGAAGCCAGGCTCTCGATCACGGCCCGGAGTTCCATGCGGTTGTTTGTCGTTCGGCGGTAGCCGCCCGAGATCACTTTCCGATGCGCGCCGCTCGTGAGGATCGCCGCCCAGCCGCCTCGGCCCGGATTCCCCTCACACGCGCCGTCCGTGTAGATCACGGCATCGAAGATGGGATTGCTCATCGGCTGGGATCAGTGACCAACGCCCGCAAACTCGACTGCGCAAATGCTTCGCGAAGGCGGTCGAGATCCGCGGGCGATCCGGCGGCTTCTCCACCAGCGCCGAGGAACGAACGAAGCGCCGCGAGGAAGACGCCGGGCTGCTCGTCAATCGAGACATCGAGCTCGGCGGGAAACTCCGCGTCTAGGATCCAGGTGGAGTAACCCGACGCACTTGTCAGTTCCTCAGCCCAGCGCAGGATCGTCTCCCCGGGCGGTCCCGGGAAGCGTTGCGCGACGAGGCTCAGGAGGTCGGCACGGCTGGTGACATTGAGCAGGAGCGCGAGGAAGAACCGATGCTCGACCTCCGTCACTGAGCTGCGCAGCGCGGCGATCCCGTCCCGCCGCACGATCTCCTCCAGCGTCGCCGCGACGCCGTCGGCCAGCGCCCCATGCTTTCGCCGAAAAGCACGCAAGGCCTCATCCCACTTTCCGAGGCTCCGCAAGTGGCCCAAGCAGTTCTGCAAAATGAAGAACCCGCGCTCGAAATCCAGTTGCTCGATCATTTCCACCACGAGCGCCGGATAGGCCGGATCTTCCATCTTTTCCAGCACATCGAGGAGCTGCTTCCGCCGCGTCGTCAGGGCGTCGTGGTGGAAAGGATCCACGGCGAGATGCGGAGGGAGGTAGGTGAATTGCGGGCCGGTGCCCGGATCGGTGTGCGTGCGGATCACGACCGTGAGCGATGGCGTATCGAGATGGAAGAGCGAGTGAATGTAGCCGCCGCCCGAAACGATCGGGACCGTGGTGCCGGTCTCGAGGAGGCGCGTCTCCAGCACGCGGAGCTGACCCACGCGGAGGTGCGCCGAGATGGGTACCGGATTCTCGAACGCGAAACGCGAATGGATGCTCGATCCCGCGAGGACGTGGAAGGCGCCGGAGAATTGGTGCTGATGAATGTCCGTGGTGCCCTCGAGCCAGAAGAGGATCTGGATGTAAAATCGCGGATCGTCATAGGCTACGAGCTCGGGTTCGCCGAAACCCGACTGCGTCTGGAACGGCTGCTCATCGTCGAGCAGGAACTCCCGGATCAGGTGTGCGAGATCCACTTCCTTCGCCGGCGGCCGCGCTTCGAGCGCCTCCCGCGCGATCTCGGGGAAGCGGAGAAGCGAAAAATTCTCCTGCTTCCACCGGGCCAGAACCGTCCGCCCGAGCTCGGTGAAGAATGGGCTCACGCGGCGGCGATCACGGGGAGCGCGGCCTCCAGCGAGTCGGCATCGGTGATCGAGAGGCAGGGAATTCCCTTGCGGGTGCGATTGAGCAGGCCCGCGAGCACTCCGCCGGGACCGAGTTCGAGGAAGAGTTCGCAGCGTTCCTCGTCCACGAGGTATTCGATGGTTTCCGTCCAGCAGACCGTGCCGGTGACTTGGTCCTGGAGGGATTCGCGGATCTCCTCCGCCTCGCGCACGGGCCGCGCATCGGTGTTGCAGATGACGGGAAAGCGCGGGCGTTGCAGCGACGTTTTCACCAGTTCATCACCGAGGAGGAGGAACGCGGAATTCATTAACCGGGAATGATACGCCCCGGCCACGTTGAGCGTCTTCGCGAGGCGAATGCCGTGCTCCTTGGCGAGCGAGACGGCGAGGGCGATCTTCTGGGATTCGCCGGAGAGCACGATCTGGCCGGGGCTGTTCAGATTGGCCACGTCCACGTCGCACTCGGCGGCCAGCGCGCGCACGGCGCTTTCGTCGCCGCCGATCATCGCCGCCATGCCGCCCTGGGTCTGCTCGCAAGCCTCCTGCATGAAGAGGCCGCGCTGCGCGACGAGCCGCAGGCCGGTTTCGAAATCGAACGTTCCCGCCGCGGCGTGCGCGGTGAATTCGCCGAGCGACAGGCCGGCCGCCGCCGCCACGGGGAAATCGCCGACGTGCTCGCGGAGCGCCGCGAGGCAGGCGAGTCCGTGGACGAAGAGCGCCGGCTGGCAGTTTTTGGTCTGCGTGAGTTCCTCTTCCGGGCCTTCGAAAGCGATCTTGCTCAGCGCGCGGCCGAGGATTTCATCGGCCCGGCGGAAGAGGTCGGCGACGACGGGATATTTTTCGGCGAGCTCGCGGCCCATGCCCACGGTCTGGGCGCCCTGGCCGGCGAAGAGAAGTGCGATGCGTTTTTCAGTCATGGGAAAGGAGGGCCGCGGACCGCGGGTGGCGTTGTCCGAGGTGGAAGATGAGAGCCGTCCGGAACGCCGCGCGTTCGAGGAATTCCGCGCCGCGCTGCATCGCTGCTTCGAGCGAGACCGGCTCGTCCACGATGGCGCAGGTGGCGTCGAAAACTTCGTCCAGCGCGGCGTGGGGAGAAACGGAACCCGCGAAAGCGAGGACGGGCTTGCCGTGCTGGCGGGCGAGCGCCGCCACGCCGGCGGGGCCTTTGCCATCGAGCGTCTGGTCGTCGAGCCGGCCTTCGCCGGTGATCACCACGTCGCTTGCGGCGATGCGGTCGGCGAGCCCGAGATACTCCGCCACCACTTCAAACCCCGAGCGCATTTTCGCGCCGCAAAAACTCATCAGCCCGAAGCCGAATCCGCCCGCCGCACCCGCGCCCGGCACATCCCGAAAGTCGCAGCCGAGATCCGTCGCGACCACATCGGCGAGGCTCTCCATGGCATTCTCCAGCGCCTCCACCGTCCGCTGATCCGCGCCTTTTTGCGGACTGAACACGCGTGCGGTGCCGCGCGGTCCGAGGAGCGGATTCTGCACGTCGCACGCCGCGATGATCTCGGGTAGATCGATGACGTTTTCATTCACGATCCGCGTGAGCGAGGCGAGGTTGCCGGGGAGCGGTTCGAGGTCCTCGCCGTCGGTCGTGAGCGTCTCGTAGCCGAGCGCCGCCGCCATGCCGATCCCGCCGTCGGTCGTCGCGCTGCCGCCGAGGCCGATGAGGATCGTGCGCGCACCGCGGCTCGCGGCATCGCGGATGAGCTGCCCGGTGCCGAAGGTCGTCGCCGTGAGCGGCGCGCGCTCGTCCGGTTGGAGCCGCCAGAGCCCGGACGCCTCGCTCATCTCGATGACCGCGAGCTGGCGCGCGGCGATCCATGCGTAACGCGCGCTCACCTTCCGCCCGATCGGATCGAGCGCCTCGCAGGTGATCCACTCGCCGCCGAGCGCCTGGCAGATCGTCCCGGCAAAGCCCTCGCCGCCATCGGCGATCGGCGCGAGCTCGATCTCATCCTCCGGGGCGGCTCGCTGCCAGCCACGCGCGATGGCCGTGGCAGCCGCGACCGCCGAGAGCGAGCCTTTGAATTTGTCCGGCGCGACCAGGATTCTCATGAAAAATGGGACGGGAGCTTCGTCGGGGCGATGGGCAGTGGCAAGCGGCATCGCGCCCTCGGCGGCGACCCGGCAGCCCGCACGCGAAGATTGCCGCCGCGGGACGATTCGCGTAGCGTCGCCGGGTTGACTCGGAGGGGTGGCAGAGTGGTCTATTGCGCCGGTCTTGAAAACCGGAGAACCGAAAGGTTCCGTGGGTTCGAATCCCACCTCCTCCGCCGCAGCTTTCCACGATGCCTTCCTCCAGATTTGCGCCGCACCGCTTTACCATCCGGCGCAAGGTTTTGCTCGGGTTTGGTTCGCTGCTTTTGATCTTCGCGATCATCGCGGTGATCGCCTCGCGCAGTACCGGCATCTTCATCCGCAGCGCGGAGCAGGTGGCCCACGCGCACGAGGTGCTGGAGATCCTCGAGCAGGCGAAGCGACAGCTCATGGAACTGGAAAGCGCGCGGCGCGGCTTTCTCTTCAGCGGCGACGAACGGTGGCTCGCGGGTTTTGAAAATGCGGAGGTGCGGCTGCGCGCGAACTTCGACGCGCTCAAGGCATCCACCACCGCGCCCGAGCAGACGAAGCGGGTCGTGGGCCTACGCAATCTCCTGCACCGCAGCGTCGCATTGCAGACCGCGGAGATCGAGACGCGCCGGGAACATGGCGCGGCGGCGGCGCTCGAAGTTTTCAATCAGCATGCGAGTGAGGATCTGACGGAGGCGATCATGCAGCTCCTCGACGACTTCGAGGTCGGGCATCGCAAGACGCTCGTGGAACGCGCCGAGGTCACGGAGTCCGTGGCCCAGGCCACGCAGTTTGCGATCGCGGCCGGGGGGGCGCTGACCTTTGCGGCGCTTATCGTGGCCTGCTCGATGATCCTGCGCGACATCGCCGCGCGCCGCCGCGCCGAGGAGTCGCTCGCCGCCGAGCACAATCTCCTGATCAGCATCATGGATACGATGCCCAACCACGTTTTCCTCAAGGACGCGAAGGGCAGCTTCATTCTTAATAACGCGGCGCATCGGCGTTATCTCGGCCTCGCCGAACACGAGAGCATCGAAGGCCGGACGGTGGCCGATTACTTCCCCGCGGCGACGGCGGAGAAAATCCTCGAAGACGACCGCCAGGTGATCGAGAGCGGGCAGGCGATCTTGAATCGTGAGCAGCTCATCCAGCAGGTGGATCGCGAAGACTGGCTGGAGACCAGCAAGGTGCCGCTGCGCGACACCGATGGGCGGATCATCGGGCTGGTGGGCGTGAGCTCCAACATCAGCAAACGGAAGGAAGCGGAGGAGCAGCTTGTGCGATTTGCCGCGCAGCTCGAACGCTCGAATACCGAGCTGCAAAACTTTGCGAGCGTGGCTTCCCACGATCTCCAGGAGCCGCTGCGGAAGATCCAGGCCTTCGGCGACCGGCTGAAGGTCAAGTGCTCCGATGCGCTCGGCGAGCAGGGCCTCGATTATCTCGCGCGCATGCAGAACGCGGCGGAGCGCATGCAGGTGCTCATCCAGGATTTGCTCAAGCTTTCGCGGGTGACGAGCCGGGCGCAGCCGTTTGAGTCCTGCGACTTGAACAAGATCCTCTCCGAAGTGCTCACCGATCTGGAGGTCGCGATCGAAACCCAGCGCGCGAAAGTCGAAACCCAGCCGCTGCCGACGATCGACGGCGACCCGGTGCAGCTCCGGCAGCTTTTCCAAAACCTGATCAGCAATGCCCTGAAATTTCATCAGCCCGACACCGAGCCGCGGGTCGAGATTTCCGCGCGGGTCTCCGATTCGATCGCGGGCGCGAAACCAGGCGATCGCTACTGCGAGATCACGGTTCGCGATCACGGCATCGGCTTTGACCAGAAGTTCGCCGATCAGATTTTCGTCGTCTTTCAACGCCTCCACAGCCGCGCAGAGTATGAAGGAACCGGCATCGGACTCGCGGTGTGCCGGAAAATAACGGATCGCCACGGAGGACAGATCGTGGCATACAGCACGCCCGGTCAGGGCGCGTCATTTATCGTGACGCTCCCGGTGAAACAACCCGCCACCGAAATCCATGAACCCAAGAGAAGCGATGCCGATCACAATCCTGATGGCCGATGACGATGCGGACGACCGCGCGTTGACCAAAGAGGCCCTCGAAGAGGGGCGCCTGATGAACACCATCCGGTTTGTCGAACACGGCGAGGAACTCATCGACTACCTCAAGCGCAGCGGCCGCTACGCGCCGCCCGCGGAGGCGCCGCGGCCCGGCCTGATCCTGCTCGATCTCAACATGCCGCGCAAAGACGGGCGCGCGGTGCTCAAGGAAATCAAGAGCGACCCGGACCTGCGCACCATCCCGGTGGTGGTGCTGACGACTTCGAAAGCGGATGAAGATGTCTATCGCAGCTACGATCTCGGCGTGAACAGCTACATCGTGAAGCCGGTGACCTTCGAGGCGCTCGTGGATATTCTCCAGACGCTGGAGAAGTACTGGTTCGAGATCGTGGAGTTGCCGCCGGAGAAGAAGTAGGGGAATTCAGGAAGTAAGATTTAGGATTTAGGAAGTGGCCCGCTGCTTCTGAGTCCTGAATATCCAGATGCTCACCCCCACCGAACTCGCCGCCCTTCGCGCGGAATACGCCGAACATGGATTGCGTCGCGAGGATCTCGATCCCGACCCGATCGTGCAGTTCAACCGCTGGCTCCACGAGGCGGTCGAAAAGCAACTCATGGAGCCGAACGCGATGACTTTCGCGACCGTCGATGCCGACGGCCAGCCGTGGACGCGCACGTTGCTGTTGAAGATTTGCGACCAGCGCGGCTTTATCTTCTTCACGAATTATGAGGGCACGAAGGGCCGGCATCTCAGCGGGAATCCGCGCGCGGCGATCACCTTCTGGTGGAACGCGCTGGAGCGGCAGGTGAACATCACCGGCACGGTGACGAAGACGTCGCGTGAGGAGAGCGAACAATATTTTCACTCGCGACCGGTCACCAGCCAGCTCGGGGCGTGGGCGTCGCAGCAGAGCGAGGTGGTGGCGAGCCGCGAGGTGCTCGAGGAGCGCTTCCGCGATGCGGCCGGGAAACACCGGAGCTCCCAGGCGCCGCTCCCGCCGTACTGGGGTGGCTATCTTCTGCGCCCGGCGACGATCGAGTTCTGGCAGGGCCGGCGCAGCCGTCTCCACGATCGGCTGCGTTACACGCGGCAGGCGGATGATTCCTGGAAGATCGAGCGGCTCTCGCCGTGAGGAGTGAACCGGAAGGATGGTGGTGGTGCTGGCGGAATGAACCGGCGCGCAGCGTCCATCGAAAAAACCGTCTTCCTGAGCTTGCGAAGGATCACTGACTTCCGTGGGCGGCGGGGGTGCGGAGCCGTCGGACATGGGGGAGTCGCTCCGCACCGCCTCCGCCCGTAGAGATCAGTGGTTCTTCGTTCCTCAGAATGACGGGGTTCTGGTTTGCGCTGCGCGCGGACGGACTTCCGGCACACCTTCTGAGCCGGAACAATGCGGTTGAGCCGCAGATGGGCGCAGATGAAACGCAGATGGGAAACAGGGGGGCGTAGGGCAATTGGCATGCGTGAGCGCGATACCCGAAAAGGTGATCTCTTTCCCCCCCGCTATTCCTCTCCGCCTCCGCATCTGCGGCTCATTCCAACTGCATGGATACGGCTGAGAGAAGCGCCCGGGATCCTTCGACTGCGCGCCGCCTTCCCTTCGCCCCCGCGGCGCTCCGCTCAGGATGACCGCGTGTTTGGTCCCTCAGGATGACGTGGTGTTTTGGTGGTTCGTCCGCGCCCTTCAGCGGGCGGCGCCTTTCAACTGCGAGAGCGTGCTTTCGGCGCGCTTAAGCTGACTCTTCGAGCCTGCGCCGAGCGAGAGCAGACGGCGCTGGCGATCGACGTTCGTCTCCGCGAGCAGGAGCTGCGTGCGCCGGTACGCCGCGTCGGCTTCGGCGGCCATGGCCTGCGCGGTGCGCAGGGCGGATTCCGCCGCACTCACCGCATCCGCCTGGAGCTGACCGGAGGCGACCCGCTGCCGCAGATCCCCGAGCGCGTGTTCCTGATCGGCCACGCGCGCCTGTTCGTATCTGGCCCGGGCCCGCGCCGTGGCGAGCACGGCGGCCGCGGCTTCCACGCGGGCGAGGACGCCCGACTTGAAGAGCTTCTGCCAGCGCTCTTCCTTGCGTTGGGCGCGATCGACTTCCGCTTTCGCGCGATCGACATCGATTGCCGGCTCGGCCGGAAGCGCGAAAATGGGAAGCTGCTTTCCGGGCAGCACGTCGCTCAAGTCCTTTTCAAAAAGAGCGGCGCCACCCTCGGCCGGTTCTCCGGGCTGGCGGCGCGGGAGATCGTTTTCCGCTCCCGACGCAGTCGCGCCGAGGGAGAGGGCAATCAGGATCGCCAGGCGCGGACACGCGTGCATGAGCCGAAGGTAAATGCGGGTTTGGTCCCGGGGCGAGTGCTCGTTTGCACCGGAGAGTGGTGGGCGATACGGTGCGCCGCGATGTGCCGGATCATCCTCGCTGCCGCTCTATTTTCCGCCCTCCGCCTCCCGGCGGCGGAGAGCATGGCGGCGCGGGTGGATGCGGAATACCGGGCGAAGCGCCAGGCGGCACTCTCGGCGCAGTGGATGGAAATGAAGATGCCGTTTGAAACTCCCGCGGCTTACCTCGCGCGCCTCATCGACACTGCCCGCGAGGGCGACAGCCGTGCGACCGCAGCACTCGGGTGGGAATTCCACCAGCGCGGCGACATTTTGCGCTCGCGCTCCTGGCTGGGCCGATCCGCCGAGCGGGGCAATCCCTTCGCGGCATACTTGCTCGGCGCGATCAAGCCGCCGCCGGATTCCCCGTCCGAGGCCGATTCGCTCACGATCGATTGGATGCGCCGGGCCGCGGATGACGGCCTCGCGGATGCGCAGTTCGAGATGGCGCTGCGTCATGCGCAGGCCCGGGGCGCGCCGCTCGATCTGGCCGAGGCGAGGCGGTGGTATGAGCGGGCGGCCGAGCAAAATTACGCACCGGCGCTGTGCAATCTCGCGACCATGGAATGGCAGGGGAGCGGCGGCGCGGCGGATCTTGCCAAGGCCGAGCAGCATTTTCGCGGCGCGGCGGATGCCGGGTTTCCGCAAGGCTTTTTCGGCATGGGTGAGGTGCTGCGGGTGCAGGAACGTTATGCCGAAGCCGGCCCCGCCTACGTGCAGGCGGCGGAGGCCGGAATCGCCGAGGCTGATTTCTGGCTGGGATGTCTCGCCAGCCAGGGCCTCGGCCAGGCCCGCGATGAGAGGAACGCGGCGAAGCATTTCCTCAAGGCCGCGCTGGCCGGGCATATCATTTCCCAAGCCATCGCCGCCGACGTGCTCGCGCGCGGCGCGGGCATCACCGCCGACCCGGACGCGGCGGCTCGCTGGGATGTGGAGATGAAAAAGGTCACGGACCGCGAGCTGATCACGACCCTGGGCGGCTTGTATCTCGAAGGCCGCCTCGTGAAGCGCGACCTCGTCAAGGCGCTCCAATATTTCCGCACCGCGGCCGCGCAAGGCCAGCCAGCGGCGCAACGGTGGGCGGGCGCGTTGCTCGCTTCGGGTGAAGCCGGGGAGCGCGACTTGATGGAGGCCTATCAGTGGCTTTGGCTCGCGGCCCGCAAGGGCCAGGCCGACGCCGAGCCCGCGTTCCAGGCCGTCCTGCGAGCGATGGATGGCAACCAGATCATCGAGGCGGCGAAACGCGCGGAGCAATTCCAGCCAGCGCCGCCGGCGGCGGAGAAAAAGAAATAGCCAGAGCGCGCGGGTAAATTCCGCCAGGGATTTTTCGTTTGCCGGGGTCGGCGCGGGGCCTAGCTTCGCGGCCCTATGCATCTTGAAAAAGTCGCCGTTGTCGGCGCCAGCGGTTACTCGGGCGAGGAGCTTTTGCGGCTGCTCATCCGGCATCCGGGCGTGGAGCTTGCCGCGGTCACTTCACGCCAGCTCGCGGGGCAGACGGTGGCGCAGGTGTTCCCGAAATTTGCCGGGATGCGGTATGCGGATCTCGCCTTCATCGAGAGCGATGCGGAGAAGATCGCGGCGACCGGCGCGCGGATCGTTTTCCTCGCGCTGCCGCATGGCGTGGCGACGGAATACGCCCGGCCGCTCATCGCCGCGGGACTGCGGGTGATCGACCTGAGCGCGGATTTCCGGATCAAGGACGTGGCCGTCTATCAGGACTTCTACGGCGAGGTGCATCACGCGCCGGAACTCGCGGCGCTGAGCGTTTACGGCCTGCCGGAACTTTACCGCGAGCAAATCAAGACCGCGCAGCTCGTCGCATCGCCGGGCTGTTATCCCACGAGCATCATCCTCCCGCTGCATCCGCTGCTGAAGCGCGGGCTGATCAAGCCGCAGAGCATCGTCGTCTGCTCGATGAGCGGCGTGAGCGGCGCGGGGCGCAACGCCAAGACGGACTACCTCTACGTGGAATGCAACGAAAGCCTGCGCGCCTACAGCGTGCCGAAACACCGGCATCTCGCGGAGGTCGAGCAGGAGCTGTCGCTCGCGGCTGGCGAGACGCTGACGATCAGCTTCACGCCGCATCTCGTGCCGGTGAATCGTGGCATCCACACCACGATCCATTGCGCGCCGGCGGACGGGATCGAGCCGTGGCATGTGGCGAGTGCCTACGCGGAAACGTACGGTCGCGAGCCCTTCATCCGGTTGCTCGGCGAGCAGGGGCTGCCGGATACGAAGAACGTGACGCTGACCAACTTCGTGGACATCGCGTGGCGTCACGATCCGCGCACGGGCCGGATCGTCCTGCTCAGCGCGGAGGACAATCTGACGAAGGGCGCCGCCGGGCAGGCGGTGCAGTCGCTCAACCTGATGTGCGGACTCCCGGAAACGGCGGGTCTGCTCTGAGGCGCGAAATTTCCCCGCGATCGTACTCGTCTCCCGGCGCGGAATCCGCTTTTCTCTCAAACCGCTCCCGCGCTGCAACATCGGTGCGGACTGCACCCGCGTATTCGATCCGAGTCATGTCCTATTCCGAAGTCAAAGGCGGCATCACCGCGCCCCAGGGATTCCTCGCGGGGAGCGCGTATTGCAGCATCAAGGCGGGCAACGAAGATCGCCCGGATATCGCGCTGATCCATTCGCCGCAGCCGACGGTGGCCGCGGCCACCTTCACGACCAACCGCGTGAAAGCGGCCCCCGTGCGGGTCTCGATTTCCCACATGAAGAGCGACGACGTGCGCGCCGTCATCGCCAATGCCGGCAACGCAAACGCCTGCACCGGCCTCACCGGACTGGAGAATGCCAAACGCATGGCGGCCGCGACCGGCGCGGCTCTGGGCCTCAAGACCCGCCAGGTGCTGGTGTGTTCGACCGGCCGCATCGGCGTGCAGCTTCCGATCGCGAAAATCGAAGCCACGATCGCCACGCTGCCGGCGCATCTGCGCAGCGACGGCTCGCTGCGCGCGGCGAAGGCGATCATGACCAGCGATTCGTTTCCGAAAGAGTTCGCGGTCGAATTTGAGATCGACGGAGAGACCGTGCGGATCGGCGGCATCGCCAAGGGCGCGGGGATGATCGACCCGAACATGGCCACCATGCTGTGTTTTCTCACCACCGATGCCGCAATCGGCCGCAAGCAGCTTCAGACCGCGCTGAGTGTCGCCGTGGAGCAATCCTTCAACCGCATCACCATCGACGGAGACATGAGCACCAATGACACGGTGATCATGCTCGCGAGCGGCGTCGCGAAAAACGGCGCGATGAAATACGGCACCCCGGCGTTCAAGCTTTTCCAGCGCGCGCTCGACTGCGTGACGCGCAATCTCGCGCGGATGATCGTGGAGGATGGCGAGGGCGTGACGAAATTCGTCGAAGTGCACGTGAACGGCGCCGCCTCGCTCAACGACGCCCGCCGCGCCGCGGAGGCGATCGCGAATTCCAAGCTCGTGAAATGCGCGTGGTTCGGCGGCGACCCGAACTGGGGCCGCATCATGGACGCGCTCGGCTACTCCGGCGCGCGGATGCGGGAGGAACTCGTGGACATTTTCTACGATGGCGTCAGCGCCGTGAAAGGCGGCGTCGCGAGCAAGACGCCTTTTTCAAAGCTTCGGGAAGTCGCCGCCGAGAAGAAGTTCACCATCCAGATCGATCTGCACATGGGCACCGCGGAGTACACCGTCTTCACCACCGACCTGAGCGTCGATTACGTGAAGCTCAATATGGGAGAGTAGAAGCAAAGGCGAAAGGCGAAGGAAAGCTCACTCGCTCACCCGGTTTTTGCTCATCGTGCGCGCCCGCTGGAAACTCTCTTCTTTTAGCCTTTAGC
>JANOAZ010000092.1:0-18822 GCA_031411395.1 Chthoniobacteraceae bacterium | reverse complement strand
GGATTACGCGGATTGAGTTTTTCAATCCGCGTAATCCGCGTAAATCCGCGTAATCCGCGGTCCAATTCCAACTCCCGGTAAAACCTTTCGAACTCCAAATGGCCTCGTCATCCTTCGCCGGCAGTCTCGTCCGCGGCATCGGCACGCTCTTCGCGAGCGTCATCTATCGCGTCACCACCTTTGGCCGCGAGCGGCTGCCCGAGGGCGGATTCCTGCTGCTCCCAAATCACCTCACCTGGGTCGATGCCGTGGTGCTCCAGCTCGCCTGCCCGCGCCCGATCCGCTTCATCGTCTTCGAGGAAATCTTCAACCAGCGCGGGCTGCACTGGATCTTCCGCGCCGTCGGCGCGCTTCCCATTTCATCGAAGCGCGCGAAGGACGCGGTGCGCGCGGCGACCGAGGCGATCCAGGCGGGCGAGATCGTCTGCATTTTCCCCGAAGGCGAGCTCTCGCGCACCGGCATGCTGCTGCGGCTGAAGCGCGGGTACGAGCTGATCGCGCGCGGGGCGAATGCTCCCGTCGTGCCGGTCTGGCTCGATCGGCTGTGGGGCTCGATCTTCTCGTTTGAAGGCGGGAAGTATTTCTTCAAATGGCCGCGCCGGTTTCCGTATCCGGTCTCGGTCGAATTCGGCGCGCCCATCCCGGCGGAGGAAGCGGACATCGCCACGGTACGTGAGCGTTTCCTCGAGCTGGGCGAACATTGCTACCAACTCCGCCCCGATCTCGAAAGCCACCTCGGGCGCGCCTGCCTGCGCGGCTTGAAAAGGAACCAGTGGCACACCGCCGTCATCGACGGGATGGATCACAGCACACTCTCGTGCGGCTCCCTGCTCGCCGCGGCCATCACGCTCTCGCTGCATCTCAAGCGCCACTGCCGTGGCCGGCGCATCGGCATCGTCCTCCCGCCGGGGAAAGGCGCGGTGGTCGCCAATCTCGCCGTGACGCTGGCGGACAAGGTCCCGGTGAATCTCAACTTCACCGCCGGCCGCCAGTCCGTGGAAGCCGCCCTGCGCATCGGCGAGGTGAGCGACTGCATCACCGCGCATCCGGTTATCAAGCGGCTCCCCGATTTTCCGTGGCCGATGCACCTGCTCCATCTCGACGCGGTGCTCCCGGCGCTGAAGCCGCAGATCATCGCCTGGCGCATCGCCGTCGCGCTGCTGCCCGCGTGGGCGCTCGCGCTGATCCTCGGGCTGCCGCGGATCGGCGATCGCGACGAAGCGGTGGTCCTCTTCACCAGCGGCAGCAGCGGCGAGCCAAAGGGCGTCGTGCTCAGCCATCGCAATCTGCTCGGCAACGTCTCGCAGTTCGCGCTCATGCTGAACCTCGGCCCGACCGACACCGTGCTCGCGTGCCTGCCGTTTTTTCACAGCTTCGGCTGCACCGTCACGCTGTGGTATCCGATGATCGAAGGCGTGCGCTCGGTCACTTACCCAAACCCCCTCGAGATCGGCAAGAACGCGGACCTCATCGAGCGCTACAAGGTCACGCTGTTTTGCAGCACGCCCACCTTCCTCCGCGGCTATCTGCGGAAGGTCGAGCCGCCGCAACTCGCATCGCTGCAACTCGTCGTCACGGGCGCGGAAAAGCTGCCGCCGGAACTCGCCGACGCGTTCAAGGAGCGTTTCGGAAAAGACCTGCTGCAAGGATACGGCCTGACCGAAACCGCGCCGGTCGCCGCGGTGAACCTCCCCGAGCCGAAGGCCAGCCGTCCGGGCGACAGCGTACAGCCATCGAGCCGCCGCGGCTCCGTCGGCAAGCTCGCGCCCGGCATGGCCGCGCAGATCCGCGACCCGGAGTCCGACGCGCCGCTCTCGCTCCACGACACCGGCATGCTCTGGTTGCGCGGACCGAATATTTTCGAGGGCTATCTCAACGATCCCAAACGCACCGCCGACGTGCTCGTCGATCGCTGGTTCAAGACCGGCGACCTCGGCCGCTTCGACGAGGACGGCTTCCTTTTCATCGAAGGAAGGCTCTCCCGTTTCTCCAAGATCGGCGGCGAAATGGTCCCGCACGAAACGGTCGAATCGAAGATCGCCGAGGTGCTCGATCTTCCGAAAGAAGAACGTCTCATCGCCATCGCCGGCATCCCCGACGAGGCCAAAGGCGAAGCCCTCGTCGTGCTCACCGCCCGCGAACTCGACGCCGCCGACCTGCGCAAAAAGTTGACCGACGCCGGCCTGCCCAACCTCTGGATCCCCCGCATCGTCAAGCGCGTGGAAGCCATCCCCATCCTCGCTTCCGGCAAGCTCGACCTCGCCCGCTGCAAGGAACTGGCGCTGGCCGGCAAGAGCGCCCCATAGCCGAACTTTGTTGAAGACGATTCGCCTCGGATTACCGGATGGAGAAGCGGATGAATGCGTTGCCGAAACGTTCGGATCAACGCCGAGCTTGCGGCTTCTTGAGTAATCCGAGTTCCTGCGCCACGGCGGCAAATGGCCGGCCCTGCTGATTCTTCTTATCCGCCTTCGCCTTCCGCAACTCCTTGAGTGCGTGGTAATCCTCGAGCGCCTCCTGCATCTTCAGAAACTCCTTGTAGGGAATCACCGCGAATTCTTTTTTCCCGGCTTTTTCGATGATCTGAGCAGTCATGGTGTTATCGGCGGTAGGCCTCTCGGCGGTGCAGGATACGGTAAATCGTGATTTTGTCCGCCTCCATCTCGAAGAGCACCCGCCAGTCGCCGACGCGCAGCCGGTATTCGGGAGTGAAGTTCGTCAGCCGCTTCATATCGCCCGTCAGTCCCGAGCGCAGGGCGAAGATCGCGGCGGTGATCCGCTCGCCATCCCGCTTCGGGATGGCGCGCAAGTCCTTCTCGGCCTTGCTACGGATTTCTATCTCACGGGGCATGGCGCGGGGAGAAAATCAGTGGAAGAAAGCAGTCGCTATCGAAACTGGAATCGCCTCAACCTCAAGGGAGGAGCAACGCGGCGGGGTTTACAGTGTCGTCGAGGAAGAAATGACCGTCGGCCGGGATGACTGTCCGCGCTTGAGAATTGTTCTCCAGCCACACGGCGCCCCCGCTTCCACCGGAGGCTCCTCCTCCTCCGCCTTCGAGACCTCGGATGAAGATGATGGAAAGAACTTGCCCTGCACTTGGAGCACTGCCGAACCCATTCGTGCCAGCGTCAATATTCACTGCACCTCCTGAATTGATTAAGCTACCAGGAGTAAGGAGCCGAAAAATCCCTCCCCCCCCTCCACCACCAGGACCGTCAGTAATCGTCCCAGAGCTTTGACCATCAACATCAGATTGGGTGAAAGTCTGGCCTGCTCCCCCATCGCCTCCGTGAACGTCGATCAATCCAGACAGGGTGATCGAAGTTCCTGAAGCTAGAATCACAATTCCGCCCGCGCCAGCACCGGACGCGGCGTGCCGAGAATAGAAGTTTTTGCCATTGAATACCTGACTAACGTACTTGAGAGCGGGCTCGCCGTCTTCGCCGAACGCTTGGATATTGCCACTGAAGAGAGATCCCTTCGCGAGAATCCTCAGCGAGCCGCCCCCTCTGATTTCAGGACTGAAGGTGAACGCCGGGTCGCTTTCACCTTGCACGGCACCGCTACCACCGCCGACGGGGCCGATCGAAGCGACCGTTTGCAAGTATTCCTTTGAATGAGCGACGCCTGCGCCAGACGCGTCGGAAGGAAATTCCGCAGCAGTTTTTGCGATGCCGGGAATCGCGATCGGATGGCCAGCGGACCTGTGAAACGTCCCACCGACGGGATCGACGATGATCGTTCCTTGATTCACAAACGATCCCTTGCAACGGATCGTGACGCCGCTTGGGATGTGGAGAGTGCCGGTCACGGTAAAGTTGTTGAATTGGAGGTTATGCGCCGTGTTGAACGTCCCGCTGCCGGAGAAATCTCCCGCAGAACCATCGCCGTAAATGAAGTCCGCGCCGCCTGCTCCGTTCGTTCCCGCGGGACCTTGCGGACCAGTGAGTCCGATCGGACCCTGCGGACCCTGCGGGCCACCCGGACCGGAATTGCCTTGTGGCCCTGCTGGGCCTTGGAGCCCCATGGGTCCCGTTGCTCCAGTATCGCCCTTCTCCCCTTTATCCCCCTTCGGCCCCTGCGGGCCGGGCGCGGCGACCAGCGTGATATCGAGCTGCGGGTAATGCCCCGCAGCCGCGTTTTCCTTGCTGTCAAAGCCGATCACCGGGGAGGTCGCATAGCCGCTGAGGACGAAGCCGTGGTTGCTGCCGGGGGTGTTCAGCCACGCCTGCACGATGGCGGTCACCTCGAGATTGACGAAAGAGCCCTTCGCCACCTTGGGCAGCGGCACGGCGACCAGCTCGGGCGGCCCGACCACCGGGGCATTGGAATCGACGAGCAATCCTTCCGTCCAGGCGCCATTGGCCAGCGACACCGTGAAGGCGCTGTCCTTGGTCAGCACCGAGGGATAAAGCCGGAAGATCGCCTTGGCGACCTGCGCGCCAGTGGTGCCGGCAGGAAGCTGCCCGAGATCGAACTGCACCCAGCCGCGATTCTTCCCGCCCACCTGCACGGTGACGGCGGAAGGTGCGGGCGTCTTGTCGCCCGTGGTGGTAGTGGCATCGTCGCTCGAAGGGATGACGACGGCAGAGCCCGTCGAAACGAGCATCGACAAGATCCCTAGAGACACAAAGAACCGCCGGACGGAAATACGGATCATAACAGAGGACCTTTCTTTGAAAACCGACGACGCCCTATCCCACGGCTCGTGCCTTCAGGTCAATCCGTTTCCGAGCGGACTTCAAGATGAGGGTGTGATTAAAAGTGGTGCAGGCGGGTGCGTGCATCTGTCTCCGCACCGTGGAACTGTCGCGCCAACCCCAGTGCAGGAGCGCGCGGACCAGCCCAGCGGCGCAGCCGCCCTTCCAACGACGGTCATTCTGAGCGGAATTCCGTCATGGGAAGGCGGTGGGACGGAATGGAGCGAAGAACCACTGATCTCTGTGGGCGGAGGCGGTGCGGAGCCACTTCCCTCCCTTGCGCATCCTCGAGAGGAGGCGCCTCGCGCGTTTGGGGCCGGCGGTTGAAAACCGCCGCTCCTTGGGGGCGCGCCGGTTCATCTCCGCACCAAAAATCACACCCGTGTTTGAACTCCTCAGAATGACTGTGCCGGGAATGCGGCTGCGCCGCTCAACCCAACCACCCCTCTCACCTGCACCACGTTTAATCACACCCTGGAGGCGATCGACGCCCGCCCGTTCAACGGAGACGCCTGTGTTCCGCGTTCAAATCCAGACACCAACGCACTGGCCTAGCCCGCGCCGGTCGTTTATCTCTCGCGCCCATGCATGGCGTCTCCCTCATCGCCGGATCTTCGCGCGGTTTGACGTGAGCCTCCCGGCGTAGTCAAATGCCCGGCTCGTCCGACAGCGAAAGCTGACGCACGCCCTATTCCATGATGAAGATTCAATACGACCTGCGCCCCATCGGCCTCCGCTCCAAGATCGAGAAGCTCTGGGAAGTCTCGGCACCGAAAATCCTGTCGATCGACCGCAGCGATACTCCGGGGGCGGCCGCCCCGGTCCATACCGTGAACGGAAAGTACACCACGCGCGGCTGGACCGAGTGGACTCAGGGCTTCGTTTATGGCTCGGCGATTTTGCAGTTCGACGCGTTTTGGGATGAGCAATTTCTAAAACTCGGCCGCGACCGGACGATCCAGCGCATGGCGCATCACGTCACCCACATGGGCGTGCATGATCACGGCTTCAACAACGTCTCGACCTACGGAAATCTCTGGCGGCTGATGCTCGAAAAGCGGCTGAGCGACAACGACCGCGAGCGTGATTTCTATGAGCTGGCGTTGAAATGCTCCGGCGCTGTCCAGGCCGCGCGGTGGACGCACATCGCCAATGGCGAAGGCTTCATCCATTCTTTCAATGGACCGCACTCACTCTTCGCCGATACCATCCGTTCGCTCCGAGCGCTGGCCCTTTCGCACCAGCTCGGGCATGTGCTGATGGGCGAACGCGACGAGAAGATTTCGCTCCTCCGCCGCCTGGTGGAACACGCGCGCACCACGGCGAAGTGGGCCGTCTATTACGGCTCGAATCGCGATGCCTACGACGTGCGCGGGCGGGTCGCGCACGAGAGCATCTTCAATGTCGCCGACGGCTCCTATCGCTGCCCGAATTCGCAGCAGGGATACTCGCCCTTCACCACCTGGACGCGCGGCCTCGCGTGGATCATGTGCGGCTACGCGGAGTTGCTGGAATACATCGTCACGGTGCCGGATGCCGATCTGGAGAAAGTGGGCGGACGCGACGCGATCGAAGCGGTGATGCTCAACGCCGCGCAGGCGACCTGTGACTTCTATATCGAAAACACGCCCGCCGACGGCATCCCGTACTGGGACACCGGCGCGCCGGGTCTCACGAAGATGGGCAACTACCTGGATCGTCCCGCCGAGCCGTTCAACGAGCACGAGCCCGTGGACAGTTCCGCCGCCGCGATCGCTGCGCAGGGACTTCTACGGCTGGGAAATTTTCTTACGAAGAACGGTAAATTCGCCGATGCCGACCGCTACTGGCAGGCCGGGCTGACCGTCCTGAACACGCTCTTCGCCGAGCCCTATCTGAGCACCGACGCAAATCATCAGGGACTGCTCCTGCACAGCATTTATCACCGACCGAATGGCTGGGATCACGTGCCCGCGGGACGCAAGGTGCCGTGCGGCGAATCCAGCATGTGGGGCGATTACCACGCCCGCGAGGTCGCGCTCTACGTGCAACGCATCTACGAGGAAAAGCCGTACCTCACCTTCTTCGGCGGGGAGAAAAAGTAAGCCGCGTTCATGATCGTTTCCGACCTCGCGCAAATCCCCCGGCGACACTTCGATCCTGGCGCAAAAGGTTTGGCAGCGATGGATCGCCGGAATAACCGGGGCGGATGAACACACGCGGCCTTTTCACGATCCTGTTTTTCTTCTGCTGCGCCCGCGCCTTCACGCACGAGTTCCCGGGACACGGTGCGCATGAGCACGGTGCTCCGACGACGCTCGGATCGGAGCTTTACGTCGGGAAACGCGGCTACTGGCATGCCGGAGTCGGCGCGAGCATGCCCCTGGGAAAAAACTTCTCGCTGGAACTCGGTGCGCATGTGGTGCGCGAAGAAACGGATGCCGCGGAAGTGCCGTCTTTCGAGGCGGAGTTAATCCGGGAGTTTCAGAACGGCTGGGAGGTCGAGGCGTTCGGCTTCGCGTATTCGAAGGTCGAGCGGAAGCAGGCGTGGGGTGTCGGTCTGCGCGCCACGAAACGCTTTGCACTGCGGGATGGGATTGCCGTGTCGCCCTTTTTTGGGCCGGCTACCGCCCGGGTGCGCGCCGGCGATGAGGCAGCAGAGGAGATCGCGACCGTGCAACACACGCTGCTGCTCGGCGGAGTGACGCTGGAGATGGGGCCCGTTTCCGCGACCTTTGTCGCCAGTCATTCCTTCTACGATCGCGATCCGGCTGGTCTCGAGACGCCGGTGGATTTCGAGAGCCTGAGCCACTTCGCCGCTTACGAGAATAACGATGGATTCCCGCAGAATACGTTCGCCGTCGAGATCGACTATCAGGTAGCCGAATGGCTGGCTTTGCATGCGCGTTACGCCGTGATGCAGTTCGGCGATGAGACGCGGCACGCGATCGCTTTTACTCCCGCGGCCAGGCTCGGAGAGCGGGTGGAAATCACCGCCGGCATCCAGTTGCTTCGCGGCGGCGAGGTGGAAAACGATCTCGCGTTTGGCGGGTTGTCCGTCTCGTTCTGATCGATCGCCCCGTGTTTTCACCGCCGAGGACGCGAAGCTCACGAACGTTCCATCAGGGGGCTCCTAAGGACTCGACAGCCGCCGCATTCACTTTCAACTTTCGCCCCATGACCGAAGCACAGCAGCAGATGATCGACAAAGCCTTCGAGATGCTCAGCGAGCATTTCGACCACGTCGTGATTGCCGTCGGCACCTACGACGAGGACAAACAATACACCACGACGGCGAGCTACTACGGCGGCGTCGCCCCGGCGATCGGGCTCTGCAAGCTCTACGAGATGCGCTGGACCAAGGAGCATCTGTGGGGACCGGATGAGGAAGAGGGTTGAGAGTTGAGGGTTGAGAGGCGGTTTTCACCCAAGCGCAGCGCTGCTTCCAAATCTCAAAGTTTGACCTCGCAGTCTCCCACCTCGCCTGCTCACGGAACATGAGCAACCGACCCACCACTTCGCCGTGCCTCTCACCGATTCTCAGTCATCTCCGCGAGCTGCATGCCGAACTCGCTCCCGTCAACGAGGGCGCCGTCGCCACCTACATTCCCGAGCTGGCCAAGGCTGATCCCGACTGGTTCGGCATCTGCGTGGTGACGACGAACGGCGGGGCCTATGAAGTCGGCGACTCCCGGCAGCCCTTCACGCTCCAATCCATCTCGAAGCCCTTCGTGTATGGCCTCGCGCTCGAGGATCGCGGGCGTGTCGAGGTGTTGCAAAAGATCGGCGTGGAACCGACGGGCGACGCGTTTAATTCCATCAGCCTCGATCCCGTCACCGGCCGGCCGCGCAATCCGATGATCAACGCCGGCGCGATCGCCGCGACCGGCTTGATCGAAGGCATGACGCCGCGGGTGCAGCTCGAACGCATCATGGCGATGTTCGGCCTTCACGCCGGTCGCACGCTCAGCATCGACGAGGCGGTCTATCGCTCCGAAAGCACGACCGGCCACCGCAATCGCGCCATCGGCCACATGCTGCGCAACTCCGAGATCCTCACCGAGGATCCCGCCTCGGTGCTGGAGCTTTATTTTCAGCAATGCTCCGTCCTCGCGACCTGCCACGACCTCGCCGTCATGGCCGCGACGCTCGCCAATCGCGGCGTCAATCCTCTCACCGGCAAACAGGCGATCCGCGGCGAATACGTCGAGAGCGCCCTCGGCGTGATGGGCACGTGCGGCATGTACGACTACGCCGGCGAATGGCTCTACGACGTGGGCCTGCCGGCCAAGAGCGGCGTCTCCGGCGGGGTCATCGCGGTGCTGCCCGGGCAGCTCGGCATCGGCGTCTTTTCACCCCGGCTCGATGCCCACGGAAACAGCATTCGCGGCGTCCGCGTCTGCAACGCCCTCTCGCGCCATTGGGATCTGCATCTCTTCAATCGTCCCGGCATCGGACGCTCCGCGATTCGCGTCCGTTCCGATGCCACGGAATTCAATTCGAGCCGGATCCGCACCACGAAAGAAAGCCGCGTCCTGCGCGAGTCTGGCGCCGCGATTCAGCTCTATCAGCTCCAGGGCAACCTCGTTTTCTCCGCCGCCGAACTCATCGTGCGCGAACTCATCGATCGAGTCGGGGAGATGGAAAGCGTGATCCTGGATTTCAAGCGCGTCCTTTCCATCAACGAAAGCGCCTGCCGATTGTTCGCCGGGTTGCTCACGGAATTCGCCGGCGCGGGGAAGCACGTTCTTTGCGCCCACACCGATTATGTGCCGTCGTTCGCCCGCTATCTGAAATTGCGGCTGGGCTCCCGATTCAACGACCTGTTTCACCGCTCCGACGATACCGATGCCGCACTCGAATGGTGCGAGAACCGGCTGCTCGCCCGCATGCTCCCTGTGGAGGCGGCCTCTCACGTCCGTCCGCACGACTACGACCTGCTGGATGGTCTTTCCGACGACGAGGTCGCGATCGTCTCCGCCCTCCTCCATCGCACCAGGTATCAGGCAGGCGACGTCATCATCAATGCCGGCGACAACGCTCGCGAATTGTTTCTCCTCGCGAGCGGCGGGGTCAGCGTGATCGCACCGCTCGCATCCGGGCGCCGCAAACGCCTCGCCACTTTCTCCGCCGGCATGGCCTTCGGCGAAATGGCCGCGCTCGATCGCGCCCCGCGCTCTGCGACAATCCTCGCCGACACCGAGGCCGAGTGCGACGTGCTCGCGCTCGAGGATTTCACCGCGCTGGGGAACGCGCACCCGCAGATCAAGATCCGGATGCTGGAAAATCTCGCGCTCGGCCTTTCCCGCAAGCTGCGCAAAGCCAACCGGGAACTCACCGTGCTGGAGTAGCCGCCGGCGGCGCAAAGTGCGCCGCGATCTCGCGGAAGGCGGCTAGTTGCCCCTCCTCCCACCGCGCGTCCCGGCCGAATTCCCGCGCGAGGAGCCGCGCGACTTCCGGCGCCATCGCGAGCGCCGCGGCGGCATTGAGAAAGAGCGCGCGAGTGCGGCGGGCGAGCACGTCCTCGACGGTGCGCGCCATTTCCTCCCGCGCCGCCCACACGACCTGCGCGCCGGTGATGGGAAGCGCCGCGTGCAACCGCACGGCAAGTTCCGGCCGTTCGTGGATGAGCGCATCGAGGGCATGCGCGTCGCTGCCGTGGATGCGCAAGTCGCGCGTGACGCACGGCCGCTCGTCGAGCCGCGCGAGGGCGATGGCGTGGTCCACGGTGTCCTCGGCCATCCCCCGGTAGGTGGTCCACTTTCCGCCGGCGATCGTGAGCAGGCCGGACGACGAAATCTGGATCGTGTGATCGCGGGAAAGCGCCGCGGTGTTCGATGCCCCTCCTGCTTTCACCAACGGGCGGATGCCGGTGAAGACGCTGAGGATGTCCGCGCGCGTCGGGCGCCTGGTGAGGTAGTCGCCCGCGGTCTCGAGGATGAAGTCGATTTCGTGTTCGAGCGGCGAAGGCTCCAGCGTGGCCTCCGCGATCGGCGTGTCGGTCGTCCCGACGAGCGTGTGGCCGTGCCACGGGATCGCGAACATCACACGTCCATCCCGCGTGTGCGGCACCATGATCGCGGCATCGCCGGGGAGGAATGCGCGATCAAACACGAGATGCACGCCCTGGCTCGGCGCGATGATCGGCTCGGCTGCGGGGTCATCCACGCGCCGGAGTTCATCGCAGAAAGGGCCGGTCGCGTTGATGACGCAGCGCGCGGCGAGGGTGTGGTTCGCGCCGCTTTCCTCGTCGCGGAAATTGAGGCCGTGGACGAAGCCCCCGCCATCCTTCACGAGGGCGGTGACGCGGGCGTAATTGAGCAGCGCCGCCCCCTGCTCCGCGGCGGTCTGCGCGAGACTGATCAGGAGTCGCGCGTCGTCGAACTGCCCGTCGTGGTACTTCACGCCGCCGCGCAGCCCGTCCCGCGAGAGCGTGGGGATGCGCGCCAGCACTTCCTCGCGCGACAGCACCTGGGAAGGCCCGAACCCGTATTTGCCCGCGAGCAAGTCATACACCTTCAGCCCGATGCCGTAGAACGGCGCCTCCCACCACGCGTAGTTCGGCACGATGAACTCAAGGTCGTGGACGAGATGCGGCGCATTTTTCAGCAGGAGTCCACGTTCCTTCAGCGCCTCCATCACGAGCGGGATGTTGCCTTGCTGAAGATAACGCACGCCGCCGTGAATGAGCTTCGTCGAGCGGCTCGATGTGCCTTTTCCAAAATCGCTCTGCTCGAAAAGCGCGACGCTGTAGCCGCGCGACGCCGCATCCACCGCGATGCCCACGCCCGTCGCCCCGCCACCGACCACCGCGATGTCCCACGGTTCGCGCCGTTCGACGATGCGCTGGAGAAAGGCGTCGCGGTTCATGAGTGACTCTCGCAAAGACGCAAAGGCGCAAACGGACGGAGGATGTCTTTCCTCCTTTGCGCCCTTGCGTCTTTGCGAGAGTCCATCTGCGGTCCTTTCAAGGAGTGGCGCCCTTCAGCGTCGAGTGCTCCTCCCAGTCGCCCGCGCGCCGCAGCGCTTCGGTCCACCGTGCCTGGCGATGGGCCGCCTCATCGGCGCCGAGTTGCGGTGCAAACGTGCGCTCCGCCTGCCACGCCCGATGCACCTCGTCGCGGCTCTTCCAAAAACCCACCGCCAACCCCGCGAGATACGCCGCCCCGAGCGCCGTCGTCTCGATCACCTTCGGCCGCACGACCGGCACTTGCAGGATGTCGGCCTGGAATTGCATCAGCAAATCATTCGCGCACGCGCCGCCATCCACGCGCAGTTCATTCATCGCGATCCCTGAATCCTGCTTCATCACCTCCAGCACATCGGCGACTTGAAACGCAATGCCCTCCAGCGCCGCGCGGGCGAGATGGCCGCGGGTCGTCCCCCGCGTCAGCCCCATGATCGTGCCGCGCGCATATTGATCCCAGTGCGGCGCACCCAGCCCCGCGAAGGCTGGCACGAGATAGACGCCGCCGCAGTCCGGCACCGTCGCCGCGAGCGTCTCCACCTCCGCGGACGACTCGATGATCCCCAGCCCGTCGCGCAGCCACTGCACCACCGCGCCGCCGATGAAGACACTGCCTTCCAGCGCAAAGTCCGTCTTCCCATCGAGCCGCCAGGCCACCGTGGTGAGCAGCTTGTGCCGCGAAATCTGCGGCGCCGTGCCGATGTTCAACAGCATGAAGCAACCCGTGCCGTACGTATTCTTCGCCAGCCCGCGCTCAAAGCAATTCTGCCCGAAGAGCGCCGCCTGCTGGTCGCCCGCGATGCCCGCGATCATGATCGGCGCGTCGAACAAGCCCGCCGCCGTCTCCGCAACCACTTCGCTCGACGAACACACCTCCGGCAGCACCGCGCGCGGCACTCCGAGCAGGCGCAGCAGCTCATCGTCCCACGCACCGGTGCGCAGGTTGAAGAGCATGGTGCGCGAGGCATTCGACGCGTCCGTGACGTGGCGCGCTCCGCCGGTGAGCTTCCACACGAGCCACGAGTCGATCGTCCCGAACGCCAGTTCGCCGCGCTCCGCCCGCTCCCGTGCGCCGGGAATGTGGTCGAGCATCCAGCGCACTTTGCTTCCCGAAAAATACGCGTCGATGACCAACCCCGTCCGCTCCTGAATCAGCTCCGCGTGCCCGGCGATTTTCAGCTCGTCGCAAAAGCCCGCCGTCCGCCGATCCTGCCACACGATTGCGTTGCCGACCGGTTCGCCTGTCTTCCGATCCCACAGCACCGTCGTCTCGCGCTGATTGGTGATGCCGATCGCCGCAACGTCGGCTGCTTTCAAATCCGCCCGGGCGAGCGCAGCGCGCGCAGTCTCGATCTGCGTTTCCCAGATTTCCCGCGCATCATGCTCGACCCACCCCGCCTGCGGATAGATCTGCGCGAATTCCTTCTGCGCCACCGCGCCGATGCTGCCGTCGTGATTGAAAACAATCGCCCGCGAGCTGGTCGTGCCTTGGTCGAGAGCGAGGATTGCATTCATGGGGAGCAGCGCCGCCTCGTTCTCTCAAAGGGCGTCCCGGAAGTCGAGTGGACGCGCCGGAACGGAACGCCCTGGCGCGCAGGGCCCCATCGCGCTTCTCCTAATCCAGCGCGGGTCGGATGGTTGTCAGCATCATGCACCTGCCCCCGCTCTTCCCTCGTCGTCTCCTTGCCGGCCTTTCGCTCCTGCTCATCGCTGCTGCGGCCCAGGCGGTGCCCGAAGCCTTCGAAGTCGGCCCCTCTCAAAAGGATGAACTCCCCGGCGGGAAGGAGGCCGACGGCATCATCGGCGATTTCATTTTGCGCAATGACAAGATCGAGGCCGTGATCTCGGGAAATCTCCCGCTGCGGCGCGCGAACATGAGCACTTTCTACGGCGCGGACGGCGTCACCCCCGGATGCCTCTACGACCTGACCCTCCGCGGTGCGAACAACGACCAACTCACCATCTTCGCGCCTGCGCAGCAGCAGGGCGCGGTCTCGTGGGTGCGCGTGGTGAAGGACGGTCGCGACGGCGAGGCGATCGTGGAGACCGCGTTGACCGGAGCGAATCACGCCGGGCTGGCCCGCTACCATCAGTATCAGCTCAAGGCCGGCTGGGAGGGCGTGCGCATCGTCACCACGCTGGTCAACGAAAGTGCGGAAGCGAAGACGGTGAACCTGATGGACAAGGTGACGAACTTCACGCGCACCGGTAATGCGCTCGGGATCACCTGGGCGGACGCAATCGATCCGGCGGACAAGGCGGGCTACGCCTACGGGCTCGTCGATACGCCGGCGGCGGTCGTGCCCGCGAAGCCATACTCATTACCCTCGGGTGAAAGCGTCACCGTCACGCGATTCCTCGCCGTGGGCACTTCGCCGGTCGATGCCCTCGGCGCGGTCGCGGCCCAGCGCGGGCCGGTCGGTCAGGTCGCCGGACGGGTCCGCGCGCCGGGCGGAGTCGCGGTGACGACCGCGGAGATCCTCGTGCGCACGGCGGGCGATTCCGACGCGAATGTCGGCGTGCTCCATCCCGATGAGGAAGGCCGCTTCGTCGTGGACCTCCCGGCGGGTCGATACAGCCTCACCTTCACCGACCTCGGCCGCCCCGATGTGGTGGAGATGCTCACGGTGAAAGCGCGCTCGCTGGCAAAGCTCGAAGTCGAGATGCCTGCGGCGGCGGCGGTCGCATTCAACATCACCGACGAAGCGGGCGCGGGACTGCCGTGCAAGGCGCAATTCCTCGCCCTCGGCGACACCGAGGCGGTGAACCTCGGGCCGAAGAACCGCGCGCATGGCTGCCTCGACCAGTATCATTCGGAGAAGGGGAAATTCCGCGTGCAGCTCCCGCCGGGGAAATATCGCGTGGTCGTCACGCGCGGGATCGAGTTCAGCCATCTGGCAAAGGAAGTCACCCTCGCCGCGGGGAAAACGGAGGCGTTCACCGGCACGCTCAAGCGCCTCGTCGATACGCGCGGCTGGGTGAGCGCGGACTATCACAACCACTCCACACCGAGCGGCGACAACACCTGCGGCACCGCCGACCGCGTGATCAATCTCGCCGCCGAACAGATCGAGTTCGCGCCGACCACGGAGCACAACCGGCTCTTCGACTGGCGCGAGACGATCGACCGGCTCGGCCTTTCCGCCGAAATCCAGACCGTGCCCGGCATCGAACTCACCGGCCGCTACGCGCACTTCAATTCCTTTCCCTTCAAACCCGAGCCGCGCACGCAGGACAGTGGCGCCCCGGTCTGGAATGACGACCCGCGCATTACCGCGATCACGCTGCGCGACTGGCAGGGCGCCGAGCCGGATCGCTGGGTGCAGATCAACCACCCGGACATGGTGAAAAACTTCACCGACGCCGATGGCGACGGGCGGATGGATGGCGGCTTCCACGGGCTCGCGCAGCTCATCGACGGCGTCGAGACGGAGAACTATAGCGGCAGCTCGATCCTTGAAGGGCGCCCCTTCCGCATCGGCAAGAACAAGGACGGCAAGGAAAGCGTGCAGCCGCTGCGCGAATTCATCTGGCTGCAATTGCTCAACCGCGGCCACCGCTACGCGGCGATGGCGGTGTGCGACGCGCACGCCGTGCATGGCAATGGCGTCGGCGGCTGGCGCATGTATCTCCCGAGCAAATCCGACAAACCCGCGGAAATCGACTGGCGCGAAAACAGCCGCCACGCGAAGGCCGGCCACAGTTATCTCACCACCGGGCCTTTCCTCCAGGTCACCACTAGCGACGGCACCGGCCCCGGCGACACGACGCGCACCGCCGGCCCGAACGTGAAGCTCAACGTCCGCGTGCAATGCACCGATTGGATCGACATCGACCGCGTGCAAGTGCTGGTCAATGGCCGCGCCCGACCCGAGCTGAACTTCACCCGCGCCACGCATCCGAAGCTCTTCCGCGACGGCGTGGTGAAATTCGATTCCGCGATCGAAGTGGCGCTGAGCGAAGACGCGCACCTCATCGTCGTGGCGACCGGGGAAAACAGCACCCTCGCCACCGGCTACGGCACCAGCGACCAGGCAAAAATCCACCCGCTCGCATACCACAATCCCATCTTCATCGACGTGGACGGCCACGGCTTCACCCCGAATGGCGACACCCTCGGCTTCCCGCTGCCGGTGGCGAAGATGAGCGTGGAGGAAGCGCGGCGTCAGCTCGGCGAGCCGGCGCCGGCGAAGAAATAGCGCGACGGGCGGCGCGGAGCGTCCAAAAAGGGAAAACCCGTCATTCCGAGCGAAGCCGAGGAATCTCTCGCATCCGAGGGCAGCGGCGGTGCGGAGCAGAGCGCGCTCCCGCTCCGCTCCACCTCCGCCCTCGGATGCGAGAGATTCCTCCACTCCGCTACGCTCTGGTCGGAATGACGGGCCTTTTTTCAAACTGCCCGACTCCTAAGAAATCCTTTTACCGCCCGCGGAGCGTGTGGCATAAAGCGCTCCCTTTTTTCCGAACCAATCTTCCCCAGGGCATACATGGATCACATCATCGCCAGCCGCGAACTCCAGGTGGAGCGCAAGTTCTTCTCCATCGAGTTCCGCGAGAACGAGCGGGGGCGCTTTCTGCGCATCACGGAGGAAGCGCACGGACGGCGCAACACGGTGATCGTCCCGAGCACGGGGCTCAATGAATTCAACACCGCGGTGGATGAAGTCATCGTCGCCGCCAACGCCTCCAACAGCGCGCTCCCTCCGGTCCCGGCTGTCTAAGCACCGCTTTTTAACACCCAACCCAAACCACTCAATGGCATCCAAATCCAAATCCGTAAAACTCCCGCCTTCGCGGGCCAAGATCAGCAGCAACGGCGCGAAGAGCGCCAAGGCCACCAAGTACGTTTACACTTGGGGCAATAACAAGGCCGACGGCGACGGCTCGATGAAGCCGCTCCTCGGCGGCAAAGGTGCGAACCTCGCGGAGATGACCCGCATCGGTCTGCCGGTGCCTCCCGGCTTCACGATCACGACCGAGGTCTGCACCTATTTCTACGCACACAAGAAGACCTACCCAGCGACCATGCAGGCGGAGATGGAAAAGGGCGTGGCCAACATGGAGAAGATCATGGGCTACAAGTTCGGCGACTCGAAGGGCTTCCCGCTCCTCGTCGCGGTGCGCTCCGGCGCGCGCGACTCCATGCCGGGCATGATGGACACGATCCTCAACCTCGGCCTCAACGATGACACCGTGCAGGCGCTCGTTCGCGCGACGAAAAACGAGCGGTTCGCGTGGGATTGCTACCGCCGCTTCATTCAGATGTATGGCGACGTCGTCATGGGCGTGCAGAAGCGCGAAGGCGAGGACCACGACCCGTTCGAGGCGATGATCGAGCACTACAAGGACGAGAAGTACGGCCAGCACGACATCGACGACTCGAAGCTCGTCGCCGCTGACTACCAGGAGCTCGTGAAGCGCTTCAAAGCTCTCGTGAAAGACCGCACGGGCAAGGCGTTCCCGAACGATCCGTGGGACCAGCTCCGCGGTGCGGCCGGCGCCGTCTTCGGTTCGTGGATGAATGACCGCGCGATCGTCTATCGCCGCAAATACAACATCCCGCAGGAGTGGGGCACAGCCGTCAACGTGCAGGCGATGGTCTATGGCAATACCGGCGAGACCTCGGGCAGCGGCGTGGCTTTCACCCGCAACCCGGCCAACGGCGCGAATGAATTCTATGGCGAGTTTTTGATCAACGCGCAGGGCGAAGATGTCGTCGCCGGCGTGCGGACGCCGGAGCCGGTGTCGCAGCTCAAGAAGGAGATGCCGAAGTCGTACGCGGAACTGATGAAGGTCCGCGCGACGCTGGAGAAGCATTTCAAGGACGTGCAGGACGTGGAGTTCACAGTGCAGGAAGGGAAGCTCTTCATGCTCCAGACGCGCAACGGCAAGCGCACCGCCGCGGCCGCGCTGAAGTTCTCCATGGATATGTACAAGGAGAAGCTCATCGACTGGGAGACCGCGGTGCTCCGCAACCCCGCCGATCAGCTCGATCAGCTCCTCGCGCCGATCTTTGACGTGGCCGAAGTGAAGAAAGCCAAGGCCATTGCCAGCGGTCTCCCCGCCGGCCCCGGTGCTGCTTCCGGCAAGATCTACCTGAACGCCGACCGCGCCGCCGCGGCTGCCGAGAAGGGTGAGAAAGTGCTGCTCGTCCGCAATGAAACGTCGCCCGAAGATCTCCGCGGCATGATCGCCGCCGAGGGCATCCTCACCGCGAAAGGCGGCGTGTCTTCGCACGCGGCGCTCGTCGCCCGGCAGATGGGCAAGGTCTGCATCTGCGGTGCCAGCGCGTTGCAGATCGACTACAAGGCCAAGACCGTGAAGGTCGCCGGTCAGACCTTCAAGGAAGGCGACTTCCTCTCGATCGACGGCACCTCGGGCATCGTCTATGGCGGCCAGCTCGCCACGCAGCCGAGCGAGATCATCACCGGGACCATTCACGGCGATAAGCGCGCGCAAAAGACGGAGAAATTCGCCGCCTTCAACCAGCTCATGAAGTGGTGCGCGCAAGCCACCCGCATGGACGTCCGCACGAACGCCGACAACCCCGAGCAGACCGAAAACGCACTCGCGTTTGGCGCCGTCGGCATCGGCCTCACCCGCACCGAGCACATGTTCTTCGAGGGCGACCGCATCGACGCCATGCGCGAGATGATCCTCGCCGACAAGACCGAGGACCGCATCGCCGCGCTCAAGAAACTCCTGCCGTATCAGCGCAAGGATTTCACCGGCATCTTCAAGGCGCTCAAGGGCTACCCGGCCACGATCCGCTTCCTCGATCCGCCGCTCCATGAGTTCCTCCCGCACGACCACGCATCGCAGCAGGGCCTCGCGGAGAAGATCGGCATCAGCTCCGAGAAAATCGCGCAGCGCGTGAAGGACCTCCACGAGTTCAACCCCATGCTCGGCCACCGCGGCTGCCGCCTCGGCATCGCGTATCCGGAGATCACCGAGATGCAGGCCCGCGCCGTCTTCGAGGCCGCCGCTGACGTGGTGAAACTGAAGATCAAGGTGAAGCCCGAGATCATGATCCCGCTCGTCGGATTCAAGAAGGAATTCGACCTCCAGGCCGAGATCGTCCACCGCGTCGCCAAGCAGGTCATGGCCGAGAAGAAAGTGAAGTTCGACTACCTCGTCGGCACCATGATCGAAGTGCCGCGCGGCGCCCTGACCGCCGA
>JANOAZ010000091.1:0-46079 GCA_031411395.1 Chthoniobacteraceae bacterium | reverse complement strand
CTGTTTCGCATCGCTCTCGCCGGAGACGAGCGACTGCATTTCCGGGTAAAGCCGAATGATGCGGCCGAGCAGCGAACGTTTGTTCAGCTCTTCGAAGACGGGGGTGAGCATGAGCTTGCGCATGGCGTCGCGCAGTTCCTCGTGGGTCGCCGTGGAGATCAGGTCGGGGAGCAGTTCCTTGTCGTTGAGGAGCAGATCGTGCAGCCGGCGGTCGCGTTTGGTCTCGATGAATTGATCGCGCTCCAGGGCGCCGATGATCGCGCTGAGGAGGCGCGGATTCATGAGGTCGGCGAAGATCCCGTCGCGCTCGCGGCAGAGCCAGCAGAGCACTTCGGACGTGATCGAATGCTCGCGGATGGAGCGGTCGAGGTGGTTGAGCAGCGCGTCCGCCTGCCCCTTCTCTTCAAGCAACCGGGCGGCTTCCGCGGCCACGCGCGTGCCGCCGCGCTGGATGAGGATGAGCGCCTTCGCCGGCCACTCTTCGCCGAAGGCCGCGGGGAGTTCGCCGAAGACGCGCTTCTGTTTCGCCGCCGGCAGGTCGCCGATCAGATCGGAAAGGCGTTTCTCTTCGTCCCGCAGGAATTGCGCGACGGTCGGGGCATCGTCCTTGCGTTCGAGGCTGGGCGCCCTCTCGAGGATCTCGTCGCGGCTGAGCAGGAATTCCAGCGCCTGCTCGGGATTCAGCCGTTGATTTTTCCGCGCCTGATCTTCGGCGGTGTTCAGGATCGGGCGGATGGGCGAGAGGTCGGTGAAGTCGGCGAGATTCTTGAGGATCTGGTCCAAGCTGGCGAGCTGATCCTTGAGCTGCCGCGCGCTGGCAAAGGCGGCGAGATACTCGTCGGTGCGGGAAACGGGTGCGTCGCGGAGTTCGAAGGGATCGCTCTTTTTCGCCGGGACCGAAAAGTGTCCGTCCTTTTTCAAGCTCCGCTTCGCGCCTTCCCACCAGCGCTTGAATTCCGCCTCGCTGAACACATCCGGCACGAGCGCCTGCATAACTTGATCCTGGGTCGCCTTGCCGCCGAAGTTGCCGAGGAGCGCGCGCATGAAGGCAACCGGATCCTCTTTCGCGCGAGCCTTCACGCCGGGGAGATCGGAGGCCTTCTGCGCGAGGATGTGATCGGCCTCGATCGGCTGGAGTGACTCCGCGGCATACTGGAGCTGCATGGTGTGCCCCTTCTTGGTCCGGAAATGGATCGTCATCTGATTGACGAGAAAGTTCACCGTATCCACCTGGCCGAATCCCCAACTCTTGTGGGTGACGAAGGTGCCGGGCGAAAGCTTTTCGAGGACGGCGCCGGCGGCGGCGGAGAGTTTGCCGGACTCGACGGCCTTCTGGATTTCTAAATTCATGCGGGAGGGGAAAATAGGAATGCCTTTCCCTCTGTCCAAGACATATTTCAGGATGGATTTGGGTGCCGGGCGAAGGGCGGGTGAGAGCGGGAAAATCCCAAGGCGCTTTTCTCCCAAGTGCGTGACCGATCGCTAGCACGCGGTCTGCTTGGAAAGCGGGCCACCACCACCGTTCGTCACGGCAGGCCGCGCGAACTCCCCAGTTTGCAACGCCCGCCTTCGATATCCATGCCCACCGCCACGCTACCGTTTCCCGCTCCGATGCTGGAGAATGAGGCAAGCTTTCGCCTGCTTTTTCACCAGCATCCACTGCCGATGTGGGTGGTGGATAATCAAACGCTGAAGTTCCTCGCAGTGAACGATGCAGCGGTGGACCTCTATGGTTATTCGCGAGAGGAATTTCTCGCCCTGACCATGGATCAGATCGCCGATCCGGACGAAAGCGCGGTCGAGCCGGAACGCCGGTCGGAGGAGTGTGGGCCGGCGCAGACGACCCCGTGGCGGCATCGTCGGAAGGACGGCGCAATGCTCCGGGTCGAAAGCACCTGGCACGAGATTCCCTTTGGCGGGAATGAAGCGGTGCTCGTCCTGACAATTGATCGCACGGAGCAATATCGCGCCGAGGTTCGCAACCGCGAACAGGCCCGGCTGCTCGATCTCGCGGCCGACGCGATCATCGTGCGCGACCTGCGGCATCGCGTGGTCTTCTGGAATCGCGGCGCCGAGCGGCTCTATGGATGGAGCCCGCAGGAAGTCGCCGGGGAGGTGGTCACGGATCTCTTTGCGAAAGACGCACAGGCCTACCTCCTCGCGCAGGTCGCGCTGCTCGAGACCGGCGAGTGGAGCGGGCAATTCATCCACGAGGCGAAAGACGAACGCGAGATCGTGGTGAACAGCCGCTGGACTCTCGTGCGCGACGACGAGGGCAAGGCGGTGTCCGTGCTCGTGATCGACACGGACATGACCGAGACGAAAAAGCTCGAGTCGCAATTCCTGCGCGCGCAGCGGCTGGAGAGCATCGGCACGCTTGCCAGTGGGATCGCGCACGACCTGAACAATATTCTTTCGCCCATCCTCATGTCCGTCTCGCTACTGCGGCGCAACATGAAGGATCCGGACAGCGAGAAGATGCTGAACATCGTGGAGAGCAGCGCCGAGCGCGGCGCGGGCATCGTCAAGCAGGTGCTCACCTTCGCGCGCGGTGTGGAGGGCGAACGGGTGTTGCTCCAGCCGAAGCATTTGATCAGTGAACTGGCCAAGATCATGGCGCAGACTTTCCCGCGGAACATCGACCTCCAGACGAACCTGCCCACCGATCTTTGGACGATCAGCGGCGACGCGACGCAGCTTCACCAGGTCCTGCTCAATCTCTGCGTGAATGCGCGCGATGCGATGCCGGAAGGGGGCACGCTCGATGTCGCCGCGGAAAATGTCACCGTGGACGACCAACTCGCGCGGATGAATCCCGGCGCGCAACTCGGAGCGCACGTGGTCCTGCGGGTCGGCGATACGGGCATGGGCATGTCGCCGGAGACGATGGATAAGATTTACGATCCGTTCTTTACCACCAAAGAAGTGGGCAAGGGCACCGGCCTCGGCCTCGCCACGGTGATCGGCATCGTCAAAGGCCACGGCGGTTTTCTCTGTTTGCAGAGCGAGTTGGGAGTCGGGACGACCTTTCGTGTTTACCTGCCGGCCTCCGCGGATGCCGCGGCGGAGGCCAGGCAGACCGTGGAAGCCGCGCCGACCCGCGGCAAGGGCGAGCGGGTGCTCGTGGTGGACGACGAACAGCCGATCCGCGAGGCGCTGGTGGGCACGCTCGAATCGTACGGGTATCGCGCCTACACCGCCGAGGATGGCTCGGACGCGCTGGCGTTATACTTCTCGCGGAAGGACGAAATTGACCTGGTGATCACCGACCTCGCAATGGGGCAGATGGACGGCATCGCGCTCGTTCGCTCACTTCGAAAAGTGAATCCGAAAGTGCGCGTCATCGTCTCCACCGGTCACATGCAAAAGGAGGCGCAGGTCGTCCTCGGCGGACTCGGCGTGACCACCTTCCTCGACAAACCCTACAGCGCCGACAAGCTCCTGCGCGCACTGCGCACGGTCATCGAGACTCCTGTCGTCGTGGCGGGGAACTAGCGGGGCGTCGGAAGAGTCGCTGACGCGCTGCATTCAACGGCCGAATCGGAAAAACGCCTCGGCTGTCTTTGTGGTCTCCACTGCCAGTGACTCGACCGTTTCCCCGCGCAGAGCCGCGACTTTTTCGGCGACGAGCCGCGTGTAGGCGGGCTCGCAGCGCTTCCCGCGATGTGGCATGGGCGCGAGGTACGGGCAATCCGTCTCGATCATAAACGCATCACCCGGCACCTGCGCCGCGGTGTTCTGGAGGATCTGCGCGTTTTTGAAAGTGACGATGCCGGTGAAGGAAACGAGGTGCCCGAGCGCGATGAGTTCCCGGGCGTGTTCGATCGACTTGCCGAAGCAGTGGAAGACCGCGCGCAGCTTGCCCGTGTAGGGCGCGAGCAGTGCGAGCGTGTCGTCCCACGCGTCGCGCTCGTGGATGACGACGTTCAAGCCAAGTTCCACCGCGAGCTCGAGCTGCTGCTGGAAGACATCCGCCTGCTGCGCCTTGTACGCGCCGTCGCGGATCGCGCCTTCCACCTCGCGCGGATCGTTCAGCGGGGTCTCGGAAATCCACGCGGGAATGGGTTCCAGAAGTTTCCGGCTCGGCAGCCGGTGGTAATCCATCCCGATCTCCCCGAGTGCGACGACCCGTGGATGAGCCGCGAGCGCGCGCAATTCGGCGATGCAATTCGCGTCCGCTTCATCCGCGTTCGATGGATGAATGCCGACCGTCGCGAAGACCTGCGGATATTTCTCCGCGATCGAGATCGCCCGCCGGCTCCCCTCGACCGTCGTGCCAATGGTGATGACCCGCGTCACCCCCGCCGCTTCCGCGCGCGCGAGGACGGCATCGAGTTCAGCCGCAAAGTCCGGGAAGTCGAGATGCGCGTGTGTGTCGATCACGGGGAAGTTGAGAGTTGAAAGTTGAGAGGCGGTGGTTCCGGGACCTGGCATCAAAGTGAAACGAGCGCGCCTCTCAACTCTCAACCCTCAACTCTCAACTTCCCCCCTACCATTGAATCACCGAACTCGCCCAGGTCAGCCCGCCACCGAAGACCACGAGCAATACGTAGTCGCCCACCTGCATTCGACCGGTGCGATTCGCCTCGTCGAGCGCGATGGCCACGGCGGCGGCGCTGGTATTGCCGAAGCGGTCGAGATTGATCACGAAGCGCTCCATCGGCAGGTTCATCCGCCCGGCGATGGCCTCGATGATGCGCAGATTGGCCTGATGCGGGATGATGCAGGCGAGGTCGCTCGCCTTCACATTCGCTTCGGCGAGCGCGCGCGTCGCGGCGTCCAGCATCGAGTTCACGGCGTGTTTGTATGTTTCCTTGCCGTTCATCTTGATGCAGTTCAGCCGCAGATCGGAGTTGTCGTTCGTGATCGGCGTCCGCGAACCCCCGCCGGGGATGTAAAGGATATCGGCCAGCGCGCCGTCGCTCGCCATGTAAGTCGAGACCACGCCGTGCGCGCCTCCGCGATGCCGCAGGATCGCGGCTCCCGCGCCATCGCCGAAGAGCACGCAAGTATTGCGATCCGTCCAATCCACGATCAAGGAAAGCTTGTCTGCGCCGATGACCAGGATCGTGTCGTAGGTGTGGGAAGTGATGAACTGCTGGGCGATCTCCATCGCGTAGAGAAAGCCCGCGCATGCCGCGCTCACATCGAAGCACGCCGCATTTTTCGCCCCGATCTTCGCCTGGACAAAGCACGCGGTGCTCGGGAATGCCATGTCCGGCGTGACGGTGGCGACGATGATCAGATCAATCTCGTCCGCGGAGATGCCTGCGTTTTCCATCGCGGAGAGTGCGGCCTTGGATGCGAGGTCGCTGGTGCTCTCGCTCTCGGCGGCGATGCGGCGTTCCTTGATTCCCGTGCGCGAAGTGATCCACTCGTCGCTCGTCTCGACCAGGGTCGCGATCTCCGCGTTCGTCATCACCCGCTCCGGTAGGAAGCTGCCCGTGCCGATGATGGAGACGGTGCGTTTGGATTGATGTTCGCGCGTGCGGGGAGAGGTCGGACTCATGGATGTGACGTTCTTATGACAGCGCAGGGGCACTTTCAGGCAAGCGCCAATGTTGCGCTGTCTCGCGCGCAGGCGCTGGCCGCGCTACGGCACGGGCGCGGGAGCTCTGCTGTGGCAGCGCGCCACTTCCTCGACGATGTGCGGATTGACCTGGTGCTGGATGGATTGCACGGCCATGCGCAGGGCGTTCTTCACCGCAATGGGGGAGCTGCCGCCATGGGCGATGATGCAGACTCCATTCACGCCGAGCAGCGGCATGCCGCCGTATTCGTCGGCATTGGTCACGGCGTGGACGGCGCGGAAGGCGGGCTTGCAAAGCATGGCGCCGGCTTTGCGGATCGCGGTGCTCATGAGCTCGCGCTTGAGCATGCGGAACATGGCTTTGGCGAGCGATTCGCTGGTCTTGAGAACGATGTTGCCGGTGAAGCCATCGGTGACGGCGACGTCGACGGTGCCCTCGAAGAGGTCGTGGCCTTCGACGTTGCCGTGGAAATTCACGCCGCAGGCTTTCAGCAGGGCGTGGGCGGCGAGAGTGAGTTCGTTGCCTTTGAATTCCTCGGAGCCGTTGGAAAGCAGGCCGGCTTTGGGGTTCTTCAAGCCGAGGACATGGCGGCTGTAGGCGAGGGCCATGATCGCGTTGTCCTCGAGTTGCTGCGGGGTCGGGTCGGGATTCGCGCCGGCGTCGCAGAGGAGAAAGTGGCCGCCCTTCTCCGTGGGCATGGTGGCGGCGATGGCGGGGCGCTCAATGCCGGGGAGCATGCGCAGCTTGATGGTGGCTGCGGCGACGGCGGCCCCGGTATTGCCGGCGCTGACGATGGCCGCGGCGGTGCATCCTTCACGAGATCCACGGCGCGGCTGACGGAGGAATCCTTCTTTTTCCGCAGCGCATCGAGGCCGCTGTCGTGCATCGCGATGACCTGGGTGGTGTGGACGATCTGGATGCGGGCGTCGTTGCAGCCGAGGCGCTTGAGTTCGGCTTCGAGCTGCGGCGTGTCGCCGGTGAGGAAGAGGGTGCCGATCTCGGGGAACTCGCGAAGGGCGAGCGCGGCGCCTTCGATGAGTTTGGCCGGGCCTTCGTCGTGGCCCATGGCGTCGAGCGCGATCTTCATGGGCGCAGTTCGACCGTGGGAGGAGGAATGTTCAAGGGCAAAAAGAACAGCCGCCCTCGCGTGAGCAGGGGCGGCTGGGAATTGTTTCTTTCGCGAGCGACTTAGGCTGCCTCGATCGTGAGGACTTGGCGGCCCTTGTAATAGCCGCAGGAGGGGCAGGCCACGTGCGAAGGCACCGTGCTGCTGCATTGGCCGCATTTGTTGAGCACCGGTGCGTGCCAGCGGTGGCTGGCTTTGCGGGTGCGCAGGCGCATCTTCGAGGTTTTACGTTTTGGAACTCCCATGGTGTTAAATCGGTTAGGTCTTCTTGGTTTTCAGTTGGTCCAGCGCGCCCCACACATCTCGTTCTTGCGGGAGCGGGTCTGCGGCGGCGGCATGGATTTTGGCCACGCGAGCTGCGCCGGAGCAGACCTTTTCACCGGTCCAGTCGCAGTGCGGATGGGGCGGAAGGGCGAGCAAGATGTCTTCCCTTATCGGCTCTGTCAAGTCCACCAATTCGGCGCCGGTCAATTCGACCTGGCAGGCGAATTCGGGCAGCACGAGCGGGAAGCGGAAGCGCTCCAAACAACTGACGCATTCGAGGTCAAACTCGGCGGAGATTTCGCCGGTGGCGAAGAGGCCGCCGTCGCTGAGCCCAACGTCGAGGCTGTAGCGGATGTCGCCGAGGGGGCGGACTTGCTCGCGGGCCTGTTCGTCGTGGAGGTCGAGGATCGTGTTCGGCTCCGCGCCTTCCACGTGGAGTCCGTCGTGCGGGATTTGGTTGAGATGGACCTTCATGAAGCAGTTGAGAGTTGAGGATTGAGAGTTGAGAGGCGCGAGTCCCGAGGCAGTCGCCTCTCAACTCTCAACTCTCAACTCGCGCGAAGCGCGACGCCAGCGCTTTGGCGACGGACGTTGGCACGAATGCATCCACATTGCCACCCAGCCGGGCGATTTCCTTCACGATCCGGGAACTGAGGTAGGTGTATTCCTCGCGGGGGGTGAGGAAGATCGTCTCGATGGTCGGCTCCAGCTTCCGGTTCATCAGCGCCATCTGGAATTCGAACTCAAAGTCGCTGACCGCACGGAGGCCGCGGACGACGGCGACGGCGTGCTGCTCGCGGGCGAAATTGACCAGCAGTCCAGTGAATCGGGCCACGCGGATATTGGTGCTGCCGGCCACGACGTCCTCAATCATTGCCACCCGCTCTTCGGGCGTGAAGAGCGTCTTCTTCTGATCGTTGAAGGCCACGGCCACGACGACGTCATCAAAGAGTTTGGCCGCCCGCTGGATCACGTCGATGTGCCCCTTGGTGATGGGGTCGAAGCTTCCGGGGTAGATGGCGCGGCGCACGAAGAAAAGGCTAAGGGCTAAGGGCGAAGGGCGAAAGTGCAGAAGCGGAGCGTCTTATTTTCGCCCTTCGCCCTTCACCCTTCGCCTTTTCTTCACTCCCATTCGATGGTCGCGGGGGGTTTGCTGCTGATGTCGTAGCAGACGCGGTTGACGCCTTTGACTTCGTTGATGATGCGGGTGCTGATCTTGGCGAGAAGTTCGTAGGGGAGGCGCACCCAGTCGGCGGTCATGCCGTCCTGGCTCTCGACGACGCGAATTGCGATGGTTTGTGCGTAGGTGCGCTCGTCGCCCATCACGCCGACGCTCTTCACCGGCAACAGCACGGCGAAGCTCTGCCAGACGCGGTAATACCAATCGCTCGCCTTCATTTCGGCGACGACGATGGCGTCGGCTTCGCGAAGAATGCGCGTCTGTTCGGGCGTGATCGCACCGAGAATGCGCACGGCGAGGCCGGGCCCGGGGAAAGGCTGGCGCTGGACGATTTCTTTTGGCAGGCCGAGCTGCGCGCCGACTTCGCGGACCTCGTCCTTGAAGAGCTGGCGGAGCGGCTCGACGAGCTGGAGCTTCATCTTTTTCGGCAGGCCGCCGACGTTGTGGTGCGACTTGATGAGCGCGGCGGGATTGCCGGCAATGGCGACGCTTTCGATGACGTCCGGGTAGAGCGTGCCCTGCGCGAGGAACTTGAACTTCGATTTCCCGCCGCGCGAGAGGCTGATCACGGCGTCGTCGAAGACGCGGATGAATTCGTTGCCGATGATCTTGCGCTTGCGCTCGGGGTCGGTGACGCCCTTCAGCTTGTTGAGGAAGCGGGCGGAGGCGTTCACGTATTTGAGTTTCACGTGAAAGTTGTCGCCAAAGACGCGCTGGACGGTCTCGGCTTCGTTGGAACGCAGAAGGCCGTTGTTGACGAAGACGCAGGTGAGCTGGGCGCCGATGGCCTTCTGCAAAAGCGCGGCGGCGACGCTGGAATCCACGCCGCCGCTCAGGCCGAGGATGACGTGATCTTTTCCCACCTGCTGCCGCACCTCCGCGCAGGTCTGCTCGATGAAGGAACCCATCGTCCAATCCATTTTGCAGCCGCAGACCTGAAAGACGAAATTTGCGAGGATCTCCTTCCCACGCGGTGTGTGGACGACTTCGGGGTGAAACTGGAGGCCGTAGAATTTCTTCTTCGGCTGCTCGACGGCTGCGTACGGCGAGTTGTCGCTCGTGCCGACCGCGCGGAATCCGCGGGGAAGTTTGGTGATCTTGTCGCCGTGGCTGTTCCAAATATCGAGCGTGCTGGCGAGCCCGTGAAAGAGCGGGCAGTCGCCGGTCTGGGTGAGTAATCCGCTCCCATACTCGCGCCGCTCGCTATGCTCCACCTTTCCCCCGAGATGGTGGGCCATGAGTTGCACGCCGTAGCAGATGCCGAGCAGGGGCAGGCCGAGATCGAAGATGGCCGGATCGGGATGCGGCGCTTTTTTCGCATACACGCTGCACGGGCTGCCGCTGAGGACGATGCCGTTGGGACGCAGGGCCGCGATTTTCTTTGCGGGCGTGTCGAAAGGGAGGATTTGCGAGAAGACCTGGCACTCGCGGATGCGCCGCGCGATGACCTGAGTGTACTGGGAACCGAAGTCGAGGATGACGATGCGCGATGCGCCGGCTGGCTCTGCCATGCTAGTAGCCGACGCGGGTGTTCTCGCGGATCACGGGATCTTCCGATTTGTCGGGCTGCAGGATACTTCCGCGACCCGTGGGGCCGCCGATCTTGACAGCGGGGTCGGGCGGGACGTCGCTTTCGCAACCGCTGAACAGCAGTCCGGCGAGGGTCAGCAGGATCGAGGCGAAGATGGCTTTCATGCGGGCGGTTCATAGCGGGTGGGTGGAAAAAGGGGAAGGGAAACTGCGGCGATGGCCGCCGGGCGTGGCGCGACGGTTGCGCCCCGGGACGGAGTGGGGCATAAGACGCGCCGGATGATTCCGGCGCCACTGCTGCTCCACGCCTATCGCAATGCGATTTTCCCGATGGCCATGGAGGATGGGGAGATCGGCTGGTTCTCACCGGATCCCCGGGCGATCATCCCCATCGACGACACGTTCAAGGTGCCGCACGGGCTGCGCCGGACATTGCGCAAGGGGCTGTTTGAAATCCGCATCGACGCCGGTTTTGAGGAAGTGATGCGTCGCTGTGCGCAGCGGGACGAGACGTGGATCAACGAGGAGATCATCGAAAGCTACGTCAACCTGCACCGGCTCGGACATGCCCATTCCGTGGAGGCGTGGTTCGAGGGCCGGTTGGCGGGCGGTCTCTACGGAGTGGCGATGGGGGGCGCGTTCTTTGGGGAGTCGATGTTTCACGAAGTCACGGACGCCTCGAAGGTGGCGCTGCACGCGCTCGTGACGAGAATGCGCGAACGGAAATTTTCGCTGCTCGACACGCAGTGGCTGACGCCCCACTTGCGCTCGCTCGGGGCGATTGAAATCCCGCGCGCCGCTTATCAGCGACGCTTGCAGGGATGCGTCGATGACGCCTGTCAGTTTGCCGACTGACTCGGACGCCCGGTCATGCCGCGGCTTACGGAGTGGAAGGTTTGCCTTCCGGGTACCACGTCTTCATCCCATCCTCACTCGTGGTATCGGCAAACTTCACGTAGTTCATGCCTTCTACATGGGTGTCCGCGAAGAGAGCGTTGATCTGGGAGCGGCCGGAATGGGTGCCGAGGCGATTGCCGCCGCTGGGCATCGGCAGGGAAACGTTGCTGGTGGAAGTCTCGGTGAAGACGACCTCTCCCGCGCCCGCGACGACCGGCGCCATCATGACGAGTTGGGAAGGTGAGGTGTATTTAGAGGCGTTGATACCGAAGCAATTGACGTTGATGCCATAGCTGACCGGATAAGGCTCGGCCTTGGGATCGGGCCGGGCGGCCGTGATTTTGTCGAATGGGGAGCGGAAAACTTTCCAGTTCGAGACATACTTGTCGTGAATCGCCTTGGGCCACGTGGTCGCGACGCCGCCGGAATCGGCCCCGGTGGCCGAAAACATCTGGTCGTCGTTGTCGTTGAGAAAGGCCGCCATGCCGATGCCGAGCTGCCGCAGATTGCTCGCATCATTCGTCGCCTTGCTGCGCTCGAGCACTTTGTTGAAAACGGGGAGCGCGATGCCCGCGAGGATCGCGATGATGGAGATGACCACGAGCAACTCGATGAGGGTGAAAGCAGATTTTTTCATAGCGGGAGGAGAGCGAGGCGGGAACGTAGAACGCGTCCCCGCGAGTGTCGAGCGGGGAGTGGATACCACGCCGCGGACTTTCCCCTTTCCCTTTTCATCCCGCGTGAAAGACTTCGCGCCCCATGCCGAAAATCCTGCTCCTCACCGCAGCCTACGGAGAGGGGCACAACGCCGCCGCGCGCGGTCTGCAAGCGGCGTTTGCCGAGCTCGGCGCGGATGCGGAAATCGTGGATCTTTTCGCGCTGACCGGCGGCGCCTTCTATGACCGCTCGCGGCGCGGATACATCGATCTGATCAATTCCGCGCCCAACGTCTGGGCGACGATCTATCGCCTCCTCGATCGCTTCCCCATTGTGCCCGCGACGCTTCCGTTTCTCGGTTCCATGTTTCGGCTCCTGCGCCGGATGCTCGATGAGACTCAGCCGCTGGCGGTGGTCTCGGTCTATCCGGTGTTTGGTTACGTGCTCGAGCAGCTCTATCCGCAGCGCCGGCCATTCGCCTTCCACACGGTGATCACCGACTCGATCACGATCAACTCCGTCTGGTATCGCTGCGCCAGCGACACGTTCATCGTGCCCAATGAAGACAGCGCGCGGGTCATGCTGGAAGCAGGGCTTCCGGCGGAGAAGGTGCGGACCTTGGGATTTCCCGTGGCGCCGCAATTTGCCCGCGACCGTCCCGAGCGTCCGGCCCCGGTGCCGCCGCGGATCCTCTATATGGTCAATGCCGGCCGCGAGCGGGCGCCGGGCATCGTTCGCCGTTTGCTCGCCATTGAGCCGATCCATCTCACCGTCACCGTCGGCCGTGATGAAGACCTGCGCCTTCAACTCGAACAAATCGCGGCGGAACTCGGCAAGCCGCTCGAGATCCACGGCTGGACGCAGCGCATGCCGGAACTCCTGATGACCCATCATCTCCTCATCGGCAAGGCGGGCGGCGCGACCGTGCAGGAGACGATCGCGGCGCGGACGCCGATGTTGCTTACCCAGATCGTGCCGGGGCAGGAGGAGGGGAATGCCATGCTGCTGCTCCAGAATCGATGTGGGGCACTCTGCGAAACCGCGGATGCGCTCGGCTCGATGGTCGAGCGACTCTTCGTCAACAGCGGCGCCCGCTGGCGCGAGTGGGAGGAAAACATCACGCGCCTGAGCAGGCCGGACGCCGCCCTTCAGATCGCCCGTTACGTCCTCGAAAGCAGCCCGCCGCCATGATTCGCGCCTTCCTTTTCGATATCGGCAACGTCCTGCTGAAGTTCGATTTCTCGCTCGCCATCGCGAAGGTTGCAGCGGAAAGCGACGTGCATGATCCGCTCGACGTGCTCGCGAGGATCGACCAGATCAAGGTCGGATACGAGGACGGGCAGATCGATCGGCCGGCGTTCTTGCGCAGTGTTTTCGATGTCCTGCGCTATCGCGGCACGGAGGCTCAGTTCACCGGTGCATGGGAGGAAATCTTCGAGCCGAATGAGGCCATGGTCGCGCTCGTGGAGAAGTTGCACGGGCGATACCCGCTCTATCTGCTGAGCAATACGAACGACATCCATCGGGAGTATTTCCTCCGCCGGTATCCGTTTTTCGCCTGCTTCGATGCCGGGATCTATAGTTACGAAGTGCGGGCCTCGAAACCGAATCGCGCCATCTACGAAATCACGGCCCGGCAACTCGGGATCGAGCCCGCGGAGACGTTTTTCATCGATGATTTGCTGCCCAATATCGAGGCGGCGCGCGCCTTCGGTTTCCACGCGCATCATTACCACGCAGATCGGCACGGTGCGTTGCTTGCAGAGTTGCAGCAACTTGGCTTGCCTTAGCGCCCGCGTGGGCGCCCCGAGGTGGGCGACGGAGTGGCACTTTTGATGCTAATTACCATAAGCATGATAAACAGCACTCTGTCCGAGGTGCCATCGGCAACACTCTCCCGGCTCCTTCGCTCTCCCACCGACGCTCAGCCTTCGACTGCGAAAGGCGACCGCGATCTTGATGCCCTGGCCCGCGGCCTTGCCACCGAATTTCCGCTCCACAGCATGAGCGAACTGCGGTTGATGGTCACCAAGGCGGAGCAAGACCTCTGGCCGCGCAAGGACCCCATCGATCTGCTCGATCGCGCCCGCCAGCGATTGCTCGACGGATTCTTGGGCTAGCAGCGTCCGGATTTCCGGCGCTTTCCGATTTTCGTCAACCCCGCTTGGCGGCCTCGTCGCCAGTGCCAGATCGCGGCGTCGGTCCCGCGACAGTGCCGGCTGGGGCGGGAGCGGGCGTGGGTGCCGGGGCTTCTTCGCGAACCATCGGAGAAGGGAACGGATGCGGAGTCACCTCGACGATCGCGCCGACGCCCACGGTGTTGAAAAGCTTGATGACATCGCGCGAACGCATCCGAATGCAGCCGTAGCTCGCCGGGGTTCCGATCTTGGACTCCTCCGCGGTTCCGTGGATGTAAATGGTGCGGTTGTAGGCATGGGAGTTCCGACGCTCGGTGCCCCGGAGCCAGAGAATGCGGGACACGATCGGATCGCGGCCCGGAGAGTTTGGCCGGACGATTTCTCCCGTCGCACAGCGGGACTTCAGTTTCATCCCGCTGGGCAGTCCGGCGCCGATCTTCTGCGCGACCACCATTCGCCCCAAGGGCGTCCGAAAGCTGCCCGGAGCGTCGCCGACCCCATATTTCGAAGTGGAACAGTCGTACATCGCGACTTCCACCCCGCGCTTGAACACGACGAGTTTCTGATTCGGCACACTCACCCGGACGAGCGTGTCGCGATCATGGCGGGCACAGGACGCGAACGCGAAAATGAGGGCGATAAGCAGGAGACGGGATTTCACGGCGCGGACAGTAAGCAGGTAAAACCGGGATTTGCAACTGGTCTGCTGGGATTTGACCTCGCCTCAGCGGATCAGGCGGTGCCGCGCCGATTCTAGAATGCGGGCCGCACTTGGCTTGAGTAACAAAGAAAAGCGGCTTTAATGCAGACGTTCGCGCCCAAACGGGTGCATTTGCCATCCCCCGAATACTTTGCGAAAAGGAGAAACCATGTCCACTCAGGCTGAAGTCATTGTCCGTGAGGGTTTCCGAACCCTCGGTCGCTATTTCCTCGACCCCGGCGAATACACCATCGGGCGCGACATCGATTGCGACATCCTGCTCGACTCGGATGGCACGTCGCGCCATCACGCGAAAATCATTTTGAATCCGGAGGGGCTGGTGGTGCGTGACTTGGACAGCACCAATGGAACCTTCCTCGGCGATCACCGGGTGCAGGGTTCGGAGCCGGTCCCGCTCGGCGATCCGATCCGCTTTGGACCCGGTGGCACGGCGGTGATCCGCTGGATCGAAGCCAAGACGCCGAAATCGAAGGGCAACGGGAAGCACACGGAATCGGTGGATGTGCCCGCTGAGGAGTTCAAACAGGCGCTGGCGGAAAGGGACAGCGCGCGGCGGGAGAGGGAGGAAATCGCCGAACGTCTCGCTGCGGCATCAGCGGATCGCGATGCCGCGAAATCGGAACTGGAGCGCATCGTCGGGCAGCATGCGCGGGAGATCGAGAAGCTGCGGGCGGAGGAGGCCGCTGACTCGCAGCAACGCGACGAAGCGATTGAGAAGGAACGTGCCGAGCTGATCGCCGAAAAAAATCGCGTGGTGGCGGAACTGGCCGAAGCGCGTCAGAGCCACGCCGCGGAAATCGAATCGGTGCGCGCCGAAGTCGGAGCGAGTGCGGTCGCATTGACCGTACAGGAAGAGCAGGCGAAAACCTCGCAATCGGCCGAACTAAAGAAACTCCAGGAGGCGCACCGGAAGGAACTGGCCGCTCGTGACGAACAGCGGCAGGTCGCGATTCGTGAACGCGACGAAGCGCAGCAGCTTTTGCAGGCTCGCGAAGCGGACGTCGTGAAATTGAGCGAGGTATCCACGACGCGGCAGCGCGAACTCGACACATTGACCGGTGAGCGGGATGGACTCGCGAGCGAGAAAAAGACGCTCGCCGACGAACTCGCGAAACTGATCGCCACGCAGAGCGCACAGGTCGCCACCCTCACGGCGGAACGCGACGCGGCGGCCAAAGAACGGGCTGATGCGCTCCGACAACTCTCCGAAAGCGGCGACACGCTCAAGAGCCAGCTCGGCAGTCTCACGCAGGAGCGGGAGCAGATCGAAAAGCTCGCGAAGGAGCGCGAGTCCGCACTCCTGGAACTCACCGCGAAGTCCGAAGACCAGCGTGCGCAAATCGAGGCGATCACCCGCCAGCGGGACGAAGCGCTTCAGGAAAAAGAAACCCAGGCGCGCGAATTTACGAAACAGATCGAGGCCCTCTCGGCCGCGCGGCAAAGCCTCGTCGAGGAGCGTGATCATGTGCGGCGCCAATCCTCGGAGCACGGCAGCGCGGCGAAAGGACAGGTCGCCGCACTGACCGAGGAGCGGGACAAATTCGAAACCCTGGCAAATGCGCGTGCGGCAAAAATCGCGGAGCTGAACGCAGCGCTCGAAGAGAGCCAACGCGAGATCGCGTCCCTCACTCAGGCCAGCGAAAAGCTCGCCGCGGAAAAGGAGGCGATCATCGCCAGCCTCACCCAGCAGGTCGCGGAGCGCGCCGCGGAGATCGACAGCCTGAGCGTCGAGAAGCAGGCGGCGAGTCAGGCCCGCGACGACGCGCAGCGCCAGCTCACGGAAAGCGGTGACACCCTGAAGACGCGAATCGCCGAGCTTTCGCAGGAACGCGAACAGCTCGACACCGTGGCGCGGGAGCGGGAGCGGGAACTCGCCGCGCTCAACCAAACGCTGGAAGCGGCGCGCCGCGAAATCGCCGCACTCACCCGTCAGCGCGACGAGATCGCGCGGGACAAGGAGACGACCGTCGCGCATCTCACTCAATTGACCGAAACTCAGAAGGCGCGGCTCGACACCCTCGACGAAGAACGCGCTTCGCTGATTGCCACGCGCGACAAAGCACTCGCCGATTTCTCCGAAATCTCCGCGGCTCACGAGCACCACCTCGCTGAGATGGGCAGTGAAAAGCTCAGTCTTGTGAATGGACGCGAGCAGGCATTCCAGCAATTCGCCGCATTGCGCGACGGACTCGAAACGGAACTGAAGTCCCTGAAGGAAGAACGCGCCCTGACGCTGCTCGAACGGGATGAAGCCGTGGCGCGCCTCACCGCGCTGAACACCGCGCAGAAGACGCAGCTCGACCTGATGGTGCGCGAGCGCGACCAGGCGTTTGCCGAAAAGACCGATGGGGCCGCCGCCGCCGCACGCGCAGCCGGGGAGTTCGCGAAAGAAATCGAGCTCTTCAAAAGCCAGTGCGCGACCGCGCGAAAGGAAAAGGATGACGTGGTCAGCGACCTCGGGGAGGCGCGGGCGGAGATCGCGAAGCTGCGCGAAACCATCGAGGCGGAGCGGGCCCGGACCATCACGGAGCGGGATGAGGCCGGCGCTGGTTTTGCGAAGGTCTCGGCGGAACTGCGGCAGCAAATCGACTCCGTGATCGCCCAGCGCGACGAAGTGATGAAAGCGCGGGATCAAGCGGTGGCGCGTTTCGCGGAATTGGCTGACGACCATCGCCGGCGAACGGAGACGGGCGATGCGGAAAGGGGCGGACTGCTGGCCGCGCGCGATCAGGCACTCGCGCAGATCGAGGACCTGCGCGGGAACTTCGACACGCAGGCCACCGCGTTGCGGGAGGAGATGACCGCGGCGTTGCGCGAACGCGATGCGACGATCGCGGAACTCACCGCGCTGAACGCGGACCAGCGCCGCCAGATCGAAGCGCTGACCTCGGAGCGCGACGCCGCGTTCGCAGCAAAATCATCGGTGCTCGCGCGCGGCCTGACGGTCGCTCAGGCGCTGAAGCATGAACTCGGATCGATCGCCAAAGCGCGCGATTTTCTCGCGAACGAGAAGGACCAGCTCACCGCGCAGCTCGCCGCCGAGGCGAAGGCCGGCGCCGAAAAGGTCCAGGCGTTCGAAACACTCCGGGTGCAGGCGATGGAAGAGAAGCGCGTGGCGGCCGCCGAGTTTGGGCAGGCCATCAAAAGCCTCTCGGAACAGCTCGCCTCGGTCACCGCGCAGCGCGGCTTGCTGGAGTCGGAGCGCAACGAGGCGCTCGCCCGCATCACGGCGCAAAACGAGGAGAGCCAGCGGCAGGCGGAGGCGTTTGCCTTCGACCGGCTTGCCCTCCAGCGTGAGCGCGACGACGCCGTCGAGTGGTTTGCCCGCCTCGGGGAGGAAAATACGCGCCAGCTCGACGAACTCGGCCGTCAGCGCAATGCCCTCGCGGCAGAACGCGATGCGGCGCTCGCTCGTCTCACGGAGGCCGGCGAGGCGCGCATGCGCGAGATCGAAGCGTTGCAATCCGAGCAGCAGACCGCGCTGGCGGAGCGCGACCGTGCGGCGGAGAATTTGCAGCAGACCGTCGAGTCGCAGAATCGGCAGATCGAGGCACTGAAGAACGAACACCTGGCCGCGGCGCGAGCGAAAGACGCGCAGTGGGAGACGCTCCAGCACGAGCAAATCGTGGTTCTTCAAGCCCGGGACGAAGTGATCGCGACCCTGCGGAACGCGAACGAATCGCAGGCGCAGCAGCTCACACGACTACAGGAACAGTTCGTGTCCCTGACCCGTGAGCGGGACGAAGTGCGCGGCGAACTCGCGTCCCTGACCACGGCGCATCGCGAGCAGATCTTCTCCTTTGAAAACGAGCGAGCCGGTCTCGTGCAGTCGCGCAACGAAACAGGTGCGCAGCTCGCCGCCGTGGTCACGGCACAGACCGCGCAGATCGCCGCCCTGGAGCAGCAACGCGACGAACTTCTTTCCGAGCGGGCGGAGATGGCGGGACGTTTCGAGGCCGTGACCGCCGCGCAGAAGGAACAGATCGCGGCGCTCGCGCAGCAGCGGGACGCATTGCTCGCGGAGAAGCCGCAGCCGGCCGTGCTCTTCGCGGAGATCAGCGGCTCGCACAAGCAGGACATCGCCTCGCTGACGCGTGCGCTCGAGCAGCTGCGCGAGGAGCGCAATGCCGCGCTGACGCAACTCTCGGACGTCAACGCCGGGCAAAAAACGCAGATCGAATCGATGGCCCGGCAGCGGGACCAGTTGGTCGCCGAGCGCGAGGAGGCAGCGCGGGAATGGGCCGCGCTCAATGACCAACAGCGCCAGCAGATCGAGTCGCAGGAGCGGGAGCGCGCCGCCGCAATTTCCGAAAAGGACGCAGCACTCGCCCGCCTCGCGGAGGTGACCGCGGCGCAGCGCGCGCAAATCGAATCGCTGAATGGTCAGCGCGATGGATTGGCGAAGGAAAAGGAAGAGCTGCGCACGCGCGCCGCTGAGATCGCGCAGGCGCAGCGGCGCCAGATGGAATCGATCGAGCAGGCGCGGGCCGCGGCGGTGAAGGAAAGTGAAGCGGCGGCAGCCTTGCTCACCGAGGTCCACGAGAAGCAGCGGCAGCAGATCGAATCGCTCGGAGCGGAAAGACTCGCGGCGATCGAGGCACGCGACGCGAGTCTCACGGAGCTGGCGGCGCTCGATGCCGCAAAGGAGAAGCAGGTTCAATCCTTGACCGGGCAGCGGCAGCATCTGGTCGAGGAACGCGACCGGCTCGCGGTGGAACTGGCGCGGCTGACGGAGACGCAGGCGAAGCAACTCGCCGCGATCGCGGCGGAGAAGACCGCGCTCGCGGCGGCGCGCGACGAGGCGTTGAAGCGCTTTGCCGATGCGAACGAAGCGCACCGGCGCCACCTCGAATCCGTCGAGAAACAGCGCGACGAAGTGCTCAAGGAGCGGGACCAGGCGCGCGCCGAATTCGCAAAGACCATCGAGGCCGCAGCCGCGCAACTCGCCGAGGCGGAGCAGCGGCAGGCCGCAGCGGCCCGGGAACGGGAGGCGGCGCTGGCCCGGTTCGTCGAGGTGAACGAGGCGCAGGCGGCCCAGCTCGCCTCCTTGCAACCGCAGCGTGAGGAACTGATCCGCGATCGCGAGGAAATCGTGTCGCGCCTCATGAAGATCAACGAAACACAGAAGGCCGAGATCGACGCGATTACCCACGAGCGGGAGGCAGCTTTGAGCGACCAGGAAGCAGCGCTCGTCGCGCTCCGGCGCTTGAATGAGGCGCAGAAAGTGCAGATCGAAGGGCTGGAATCGGAGCGTCGGAACTTGATCGAAAAACGGGACCAGTTGTTCGCGGAGATGGAGCAGGTCAATGCCGCGCAACGCGAACAGATCGCGACTTTCGACGAGCAGCAGCTCGCCGTCGCTACGGAACGCGATCAGGCGCACGCGCAATTCACCCAGCTCAACCAAGTGCAACAGGTGCGCATCGCGGATCTCACCCAGGAACGCGACGCGATCGCTGGGGACAAGGATCGGCTCGCGGCTCAACTCAACAGCATTCACGACGAGCATCGCAAGGCTCTCGAAAAGCTGACCCACGAACGTGAGCATCTGACGAAAGCCCTGGCGGAGATCCGCACGGCGCGCGACGAGGCCACGCGGGAACGCGACGAAGCGATCGCACTCCAGGCGCGCACCCGGGAGAACAATCGCCTGCAACTCGCCGCGCTCGCCGAGGAGCGGGATCGGGTGGCCGAGGAACGGGATCGCGTGCTCGTGAGGCTCGATTCCGTGGGCCACACGCACGAGGGCGATCTGGTGGCGCTTGCGGCAGCGAAGGCAGCGCACGATGCCGAACTCGCGGCGATGGCCGACCAGCAGCAATCGATCGCGACCGAACGGGACGAAGCGCTCGCCCGGATCGAGCGGCTCAAAGAGAGCCAGAAGGAACATGTCTCCGAACTGATGCGCGAGCAGATGAATGTCGCCGAGGAACGCGACAAGGCATTGGTGCGGATGGAAAGGGCGCAGGAAGATCTCGCGCAGCAGAGCGCGCACTTTGCGAAGGAACGCGAATTCCTGAACAAGGAACGCGAGAAAGCCTTCGCCCTGCTCGACGAGGCCCGGCAGGCGCAGGTGCAGGTGGAGCAGACGCTCGCGCCGGATTCCTCGCTGATGCAGGAACTCGGCAGCGCCCTGGAGCGCGTGCAGGCACTCGCCGGCGGCGGCGAACCCGAAAGCGAGAAGAGCATCGCCGGCCTCGAACAACTCCTGGCCGGGATCAAGGCGCGGCTCGGTGGCGCGCGCACCCGGACCCACCAGGCGACGCAGCTCCACTGCTTCAAGCTCTCGCCCGCGGAAAAACTGCTCACGCGTCACAAGTATGAACTGAATACCGAGCTTTCCTCGGAGAGCTCAGTGTCGATCGTGGAGGCGATCGATCGGAACATCGGCCGCACCGTGACGATGAAAATCGTGACCGACGAAAGCGACTCGCGGGATGCCTCGATCAGCCAGCTCATCGCCGAGGCGAAGGTCATCGGCAGCCTCGAACATCCGAACATCCAGCCGCTCTTCGAACTGAGCCTCGACGAGGATGGGCGCGCCTTTTACACGGCCAAGGTGATCGACGGCACGCGCCTCTCCACGATCCTCGACGACCTCCACGCGCGGCGTTCCAACGCGATTATGCACTACGATCTCAAGCGGCTGCTGGGGATCTTCCACTCCATTTGCGACGCGCTTGCTTTCGCCCATACCAAGGGGATCAGCCATGGCCGCATCACCGCCGATTGTATCTGCATCGGCGATTTCGGCGAAGTGCTCGTGACGGGATGGGAAGGTGCCAAGCGCATTCACGACCAGAGCGTCAACGCCTACGAGGCCGACGTGCGGATCGATCTCGCGCGGCTCGCCGATCTGCTCTACCACATCCTCACTCTGGTGCCGCCGGTGCCCGGGGAAACGAAGCCGCAGACTGCGCCACACGCCACCTGGGCAGCGCCGAAAGGCTTGTGGAATATGACCCGCCAGATCCGCAGTCACCGCGGCTCCATTGACTTCACGAACATCAAGCAGATGCAGGCCGAGGTGGAGGAATTCCGCCAGGAACTCGGCTCGCGCGGCGGCCGTGCAGGCCCGCTCGGGGTCATCAAGCACCACGTGCAAAACTGGCAGTAAGCGAGTCCGTCATCTCAGCGGAAAGATGCCGTTGAGGGTCGGCTCCCCGCGCGCTTCACGAGTTCGATACGTTCAGAATGACGGGTTTGGAAATGTTGCGCCCGCCCCGCCCGCCCGCCATCGTCACGATCCATGCGCCTCAGCCGTCTTTGCCTCGCGATTCTCGGTCTCCTCTGCACCGCTACGATTTCCTCGTCCGCCGATGATCCGGCCCAGGAGTCGCGCTTCATCGCAAACGCGCGGCAGCTCACGTACGAGGGCAAACGCAGTGGGGAGGGTTACTTTCACCCGGATGGCAATCTGCTGATCTTCCAGAGCGAGCGGGATGAGGGGAATCCCTTCTATCAAATCTACCTGCTCGATCTGCTCTCGGGGGAAAGTGCGCGGGTGTCGCCGGGGGCGGGGAAGACGACGTGCGCGTTTTTTCAGCCGCGCACTTCGCGCGTGCTTTTCGCTTCGACGCATCACGATCCCGGGGCGGCGGCGAAGCAGAAGGCGGAGCTCGATTTCCGCGCGAGCGGGAAGACGCGGCGCTACTCGTGGGACTATGACGCGACGATGGACGTCTTCAGCGCGAACCAGGACGGGACGCAGATTCAGCGGCTGACAGAGGCGCCGGGGTACGATGCGGAGGGGGCGTATTCGCCGGATGGAAAACAGATCGTTTTTTGCTCGCTGCGCGGCGGCTACGATCACGAACTGACGCCGGAGGAAAAGGCGCGCGTGGAGAAGGATCCCGCGTGGTTCGGCGAGATCTACGTGATGAACGCGGATGGCTCGGAGCAGCGTCGGCTGACGGATGCGCCGGGCTATGACGGCGGGCCGTTTTTCTCGCCCGACGGGCAGCGCATCGTCTGGCGGCGCTTCGATGAAAGCGGGATGATCGCCGACGTTTGGACGATGAAGACGGACGGCACGGACAAGCGGCGCGTGACGGATTTCAAATCGATGTCATGGGCTCCGTACTTTCATCCGAACGGGCAGTATCTGGTCTTCACATCGAACAAGCTCGGCTTTGAAAACTTCGAGTTGTTCATCGTGGACGCGGACGGGGAACGCGAGCCGGTACGCGTGTCGTTCACGGCGGGATTCGACGGGCTGCCCGTGTTTTCCCCTGATGGCAAAAAGCTGTGCTGGACGAGCGGGCGGACTGCGGATGCGAAGTCGCAGCTTTTCCTCGCGGGCTGGAATCACCCCGCGGCGCTGAAGGCGCTCGAAGACGCGCCGAAGCGGGTCCGCACGGCGGAGGAAACGGCCGCGCTGGAAAAGCGCGCGGCGGAGCGGCAGCAGGCGAGGCTGGAGATGGAACGCGCGTCCTCTCCGCTGCCGACGAATGCAGGGCCGGTGCTGGAAAGCGCCATTTCAGCGGACGACATTCGCGCGGAAGTGACCTGGCTGGCCGATCCCGCGCGCGGGGGGCGCGCGACGGGCAGCGATGGCGCCGGCGCGGCGGCGAACTGGATTGCCGACTACTTCAAGAATGCGGGACTGAATCCGTGTGGCGATTCGTTCCTCGCGCCATTTCAGTTCGATGCGGGAGTAAAGGTCTTGCCGGACAAGAACCGCCTCACGATCGACGGCCTCGCGGGCAGCGCCGCGCGTCCCTTCACACTCGATCAGCAATTTCGTCCTCTGCCTTTTTCGGACAGTGGAGTGGCGGAGGCGGAGGTCGTTTTTGCCGGATACGGGCTGAGCGTCCCCGAGGGCAACGGCGGTCGCTACAACAGCTACGACGGCCTCGATGTGAAGGATAAGATCGTGTTGCTGCTTCGCTTTGTTCCCGAAAGTGTGGAGCCCGCGCGGCGCGCGCAGCTCAATCGCTACGCGGGCCTGCGTTACAAAGCGATGATGGCGCGCGAGCGAGGCGCGAAGGCGGTGCTCGTGGTGACGGGGCCGAATTCACCGCAGGCGGGTGAGTTGCTCCCGCTTTCGGGAGACGGCAGCCTCGCGGGATCGGGCGTGCTCGCGGCGTCGATCACGACGGAAGTGGCGGAGGCGTTGCTCGCGCCATCGGGGAAAAAGTTGAAGGACCTTCAGGCCGGGCTCGACACGGAAAATCCACACGCGGAAGGCAGCTTCGTTTTGCCGAAGGTGCGCGTCGCGCTCACGCTCGGGCTGGAGCACATCAAGAAGGCGGATCGCAATGTGGTCGCGATGATCCCGCCGCTGGGGACGGACGAATACATCGTGGTCGGCGCGCACTACGATCACCTCGGCAGCGGCGGCGGTGGCAGCTCGATGGCGCGGGCGGGGGAGGAGGCCAAGGTGCATCCCGGCGCGGATGACAATGGCAGCGGCACGGCGGCCGTGATGGAACTCGCGGCGGCTTTCGCGAAGGAACCCGCCGCCAAGTTTCGGCGTGGCATTATCTTCGCCTGCTGGAGCGGGGAAGAGATCGGGTTGCTCGGCAGCGCGGCCTTTTGCCAGAAGCCGCCGGTGCCGATCGAGAAGATCGTGGCCTACGTGAATTTTGACATGATCGGGCGGCTGCGTGACAACAAACTCACGCTCCAAGGCGTGGGCAGCAGCAAGGTCTGGCGGAAGCTGATCGAGAAAAAAAACGTCGCCGCGGGCTTCAACCTCGCGCTCCAGGACGACCCGTATCTGCCCACGGACACGACGAGCTTTTACCCGAAGAAAGTGCCGGTGCTGAATTTCTTCACCGGCGCGCACGAGGACTATCACCGCCCCACGGACACGGCGGACAAAGTTGATTACGCCGGCACGGAGCGGATCACGAAATTCGCGCAGCAGATCATTCTCGACCTCGCGACGGCGACGGAGCGGCCCGACCTCGCGCGGGTGGAGCGCAGCGATGCCGGCGGCGGGTCGCGCGAGACGCTGCGGGCGTATCTCGGGACGATCCCGGATTACACGACTGAGGTGAAAGGCGTGAAGCTCAGCGGTGTACGCGGCGGCAGCCCGGCGGAGAAGGCGGGACTGCAAGGCGGCGACGTGCTGGTGGAATTTGGCTCGCAGAAAATCACGAACATCTACGACTACACCTATGCCCTCGACGCCGTGAAGATCGGCCAGCCGGTGAAGATCGCCGTCGATCGCGAAGGCAAACGCGTGGAACTGACGGTTACCCCCGAAGCGCGAAAATAGCCGCCGGGTCTCCGGGAATGCGCGAGGATGCCGCGAAGGCGCTGCAATACACGCAGATGGTGTGGGGAATGAGCACGATGGTGGGCTACGGCGTGGCCACGACGGAGGAACGCTCCTCCTGCCCAGATCAGGCCGCGGGCAGATGTGCGGCGTGCGGTAAGAGTATTGGTTGCCCCCCCCGGCCTTTGCTGAAACAGTGGCCGACCAACCAATCCTATGGCCGAAGTCCAAACCCACACCGAAGCAGGCGAGATGACGCAGGTCTTCATCGAGTTCGTGATGATGCATGCGCAGAACGCGGCGCTCTTCCTCGGGCAGATCCCGAATCCGCGCGGCGGGGAGGTGGAGGTGAACCTGCCGCTGGCGAAGATGTTCATCGATCAACTCACGGTGATTCGCGAGCGAACGAAGGGGAATCTCAAGGCGGACGAACAGAAGGTCATCGACAGCGCGGCGAGCCAGTTGCAGATGGCGTTTGTGGAGGTGGCCCAAATGATCCGCTCGCAGGATCTCGGCGCCGAGATTCCGGAACCGCTGATGGGGATGCCATCCGCACCGCCGGTGGCCGAGGCCCCGCCAGTCGCGGCCCCGGCCGTGGCTGCCCCGCCCGTCGAGGAACCACCGAAGCCGGCGCCTGCGCCGAAAGCGGAAGAACCTGAGGAAGGGCGGAAACGCTTCTCCAAGAGCTACGGTTCCTAGTGGAACGCCGTCCTTTCCCGATCGGCGCTTGCCAGATCGGCGGGCCTGAGCCGCTCTACATCCTGGGACCGTGCGTGATCGAGTCGGAGGAGTTTGTCTGGCGGATCGCCCGGCAGATCCGCGAGATCTGCGCGGGAATCGGAGTGCAGTGGGTCTTCAAAGCGAGCTACGACAAGGCGAATCGCACGAGCGTGAAATCGTTTCGCGGGATCGATGTGCGCGCGGGCTGCTCGATCCTCGCGGCGATCGGGAAGGAACTCGGCGTGCCGGTGACGACGGATGTGCATACCGCGGAGGACATCGCGGTCGCGGCGGAGTTCATCGACATCCTCCAGATTCCCGCCTTCCTCTGCCGGCAGACAGATTTGATTCGTGCCGCCGCGGAGAGCGGGCGAGTGGTCAACGTGAAGAAGGGCCAATTCCTCGCGCCGTGGGATGTGCGCAATATTGCCGACAAACTGCGCGCCTTTGGCTGCGAGCGTTTTTTCTTCACCGAGCGGGGCACGACCTTCGGCTATAACAATCTCGTCGCGGACATGCGCGCGCTTTACTGGATTCGCGAACTCGGTGAGCACATCGTTTTCGACGCGACGCATTCCGTGCAGCGACCCGGTGGCGGCGGTGACACGACGAGCGGCGACGGGGTGCTCGCGCCGGTGCTGGCGAGGGCCGCAGCCGCGGCGGGTTGCGATGGCATTTTCATCGAGACACATGAAGATCCCGCGCAGGCGCTCTCGGACGGCCCCAATCAAATTCCGCTCGCAGAGCTGCCCGCGCTCCTGAAACAATTGAAACAGATTCATGAACTGGTCGCGTAAGCCCCTCATCTTCATCGCGGCGATCGTCCTCGGCTCCAGCCTGCTGGCGGCGAAAAAGGATGACGCGGCCAAGGAGCCGGAGAAGGCCGAGAAGAAGAAGGACAAAAAGAAGGACGCCGCCGAATCCAAATCCGAAGCACCTCCGGCTCAAGTGCCGGGGGAGAAGGGAGCGAACAAGCTCTCGGTGCCCGTGCCGCCCGGTCACGATGCGAAAGGCCTCGTAATCCCCTACCGCGACAGTGAAGGGAAACTCCAGATGCGGTTCACCATGGAGATCGGAAAACGAACCGACCTGGACCACATGGACATGACCAGGCTCCTCATCGAATCCTTTGACGAGGAAGGCAACGAAGAGATGACCATCGATCTCCCGCAGTCCATCCTCGACCTCAACACGCGGGTGATTTCCACCGAGAATGGCGTGCTCATCAAACGCTCCAACTTCGAACTCACCGGCAAGACGATGCAATTTAATACCGAAACCAGAGCCGGCCACGTCGGCGGGAAAGTGCGGATGCTCATCTACAATCTTGAAAATGAAACCAACTCCAACGCCGAGGGAACTCCCCGTGCGAAATAATCACACCCTTCTCTGCTGCACCGGTCTCCTCGTGCTCCTCGCTGCATTGGGCGAAGCCCGGGCGCAGGCACCCGAGAAGCCGCTCACGCAAGACGACCTGCTGCGGCAGATCGAGTCGCTGAATCCCGCCCCGGCCGGCGGCGCCCGGCGCAATCAGGCCGTCGCTCCCGATGCCCCGCGCGCCGAGGTCCGCGGCGCGTCTTCCGCGGCGTCGGTGCCGCCACTTTTTTCCGAACAGCGGACGGAGAAGTCCGAGAAGCCGGTGAAAAGGTCGAAAGGGCCGACGGAGATCGTGGCCCTCGAAGCGACCTTCGACCAGAAGGCGCATATCGCGGTGTTCATCGGCGATGTGATCGTGACTGACCCGGAATTCAACGTCCAGGCGGACAAGCTGACCGCTTATTTGAAACATGACGACAATGCCGCGGGCGGAGCGGCGCCGACACGACTCACCGCGGGTGCCCCGCCGGCGGCGGAGCCAAAATCGGCGAGCAAGAAGAAGAGCGGAGGGCTCGACAAGGCCATCGCGGAGGCGGATCCCGGCAGCGTGGTCACCGTGACGCAGGAGAAGGAGGAAGCCGATGGCTCCATGAGCCACAGCATCGGGCACGGGAGAAAGGTGGTCTTCGACTCGGTGACCGGCGACATCACACTCACCGGACGGCCCGACGTGAAGCAGGGGATCAACACTTGCGTGGCCACGGACGACAGCACCATCATGATCCTGAACCGTGACGGGCACATGCGTGTCACGGGTCCCCACAAGACCGTGATCAGCGATCAAACCGGACTGTCCAAATAAACGATTCGTGATCCTTTCCGACCAGCCTCTGCCGAAGAACGGCAAACCGATTCTTCAGACTGAGAAGCTAGTAAAGATCTACGGAGGGCGGGCGGTGGTGAATGGCGTGGACATTAATTGCCGTCGCGGCGAAATCGTCGGCCTGCTCGGCCCGAACGGCGCGGGCAAGACGACGAGCTTTTACATGATCGTCGGCCTCGTGCAGCCCAACGGCGGAAAGGTGACTTTCGAGGATCAGGACGTCACCAATTTCCCCATGTTCCGCCGCGCACGCATGGGCATGGGCTACCTGCCGCAGGAGGAATCCATCTTTCGCAAATTGACCGTCGAAGAGAACCTCATGGCGATCCTCGAAACCACGGCGCTCAACCGGAAGGAACGCAAAGCGCGGTGCGAGCAATTGCTCACGCAGTTTGGCATCGAGGGCGTCGCGAAACAGCCCGCGCTCACCCTCTCCGGCGGTGAAAAGCGCCGCCTCACCATCGCCCGATCGCTCGTCACCAACCCGAGCATGATCATGCTGGACGAACCATTCAGCGGGGTCGATCCTATCGCCGTGAGTGAGATTCAGCAGATCGTGCAAAACTTGCGCGACGCGGGCCTGGCCATCCTGATCACCGATCACAACGTGCGAGAGACGCTCTCCATCGTCGATCGCGCGTACATCATTCTCGAAGGACGCGTGGAGACGCAGGGCACGAAAGATTTCCTCATCAATGATCCGGTCGCCCGCCGCTTTTATCTCGGCGAAGGCTTCCAGATGTAACCCCAAAACGCCAAACACGACGAATCCATGCAAACTGAGAACATCAATGTGCCGGTGAAAGTCACCGGTCGTCACGTCAGCATCACCGAGGCGATCAAGGACTACGCGAACAAGAAGGTCGACAACCTCCACCTCGACTACCCGCGCATCATCGAGGCTCACGTCATCCTCGATGTGGAGAAGCACCGGCACTTCGCCGAAGTCATCCTCCACTGCAACAACCACATCACCATCGAGGCCAGCCACGAGTGCGATGACATGTATGCATCGATCGACGGTGTGATCGACAAGATCGCGCAGCAGATGAGGAAGTACAAGACCAAGATCCTGCGCAATCACCGGCCGCGCGGTTTCGTCAAACATTTCGACGAGCACGTCTTCGCCCCGCTCGACTCCGCCTTTGCCGATCTCGAAGAATCGGAGCCCGAGGTCATCAAGACGGAACGCTACGCCGTGAAGCCCATGTTCGTGGACGAAGCGGTGCTGCAAATCGAGATGTCCAACCGGCAGTTCGTCGTTTTTCTCAATGCCAAGAGCGAGAAGATCAACGTCCTCTACCGCCGCAAAGACGGCGGCTTCGGCTTGATGGAGCCGACGTTTAGCTGAGCGCGATCGGCGGCGCCAACTTGGGCATGGCGGGAGCGTTGCCGAAACGGGGCAAACTCGTCATCGAGACGCTGCAGGCGCCGGGAGATCCGCGGCTTTAAGTCGGAGGATCGTAAAGAGCGCCTGGTGCCCAGGAAGCTCGGAGGAGTAGGAGCAGGACAAGAATATGACTGCCCGAATCCGACTTTTTGAGACGCCCTCTTAGCAGGGATCGGCAGTCTCGGCGCGGGAGTGTAACCCTCCAATGGTGCAGGTGGGCAAACCACCCAAGCGGCTGTGGACAGTGGGCGGTGGGTGGCTAAGATCGCAGTTTCGCATGAGTTGTCCCGTCACCATGCCCCCACTTCGCATTGTGTTCGGTTTCCTCGCCGCTGTTTCCTCGGGGTGGCTCGGGGCGGCGTGGGGGGCTGAGGTGGGCTTCAACCGTGATATCCGGCCGATCCTTTCGAATCATTGTTTCGCCTGCCATGGGCCGGACGAAAAGAAGCGCGAGGCGAAGCTGCGGCTGGATGTGCGTGAGAATGCGATCGAGGAGCGCGATGGCGTGCGGGCGATCGTCCCCGGCAAGCCGGACGAGAGCGAGTTGATCATCCGCATTCTCACCCACGATCGCGATGAACTGATGCCGCCGCCGAAGAGCAAGAAGCCGGCGGTGACCGCGGCGCAAGTGGCGACGCTGCGCAGGTGGATCGAGCAAGGGGCGAAATACGAGTCGCACTGGGCCTTCATGCCACTCGCGGGCGCGGCGCCGATTGCGGATTGCGAATTGCGGATTGCGGATTGGGAGAAGCGCGAGCCGAAACGCGGCGCCGCGTTGCGCGCGAAGCAGGGGTTCATCGAAAGCTGGGCAAGAAATCCAATCGATCACTTCATTCTCGATCGCCTCCTCCGCGAAGGCATCGCACCCTCGCCGGAAGCCGATCCGGCCACCCTTTGCCGCCGCCTTTACCTCGACCTCACCGGTCTGCTCCCGACGCCCGAGGAAGTGAGCGTTTTCTCCCAATACGCGATCCGCAATCCGCAATCCGCAATCACCGATCTGGTCGATCGCCTGCTCGCCAGTCCGCACTACGGCGAGCGCTGGGGCCGGCACTGGCTCGACCAGGCCCGTTACGCGGATTCAAACGGTTACTCGATCGACAACGATCGCGGCATGTGGCCGTTCCGCGATTGGGTGATCAAGGCGCTCTACGATGACCTGCCGTTCGATCAATTCACCATCGAACAACTCGCCGGCGACCTGCTGCCACCCGTCGTCGGGTCCCCCGAGGCGACGAAGAGCCAGCTCATCGCGACCGCCTTTCATCGCAATACGCTGATCAATGAAGAGGGCGGCGTGGACAAGGAGCAGTTCCGCAACGAGGCCGTGGTCGATCGGGTCAGCACGACCGGCGCGGTATGGCTCGGGCTCACGGTCGGCTGCGCGCAATGCCACACGCACAAGTTCGACCCGATCACGCACCGTGAGTTCTACGAGCTGTTCTCGTTCTTCAATCAAGGAACGGACGTAAACAACAAGGGCGCGACCATCCCGGTCGTGCGCGGGGAAGTGTTTGGAAAGCCCGTCGCATTGCCGCCGCCGCCACCGCCGCCCGATACGGCAAAGCAGCAGGCGGCGTGGGAAAAGGTGGAACTCGCCAAGGGGGTCGAGCCGTCGGCGCCGGAGCAGGAGGTGAAATGGTCAGCCGTCGAGTATGCGGAATACGACACGGCGAGCGGCGCGGGTTTCGAGTTGCTGCCGGATGGCTCGCTGCTCGCCGACGGGCGCGGCGCGTTCAACGACACCTATCGCGTGGTCGCGAAGACGAAACTGAAGAAGGTCGCCGCGGTCCGGCTGCGCGTGCTCACGCACGAGTCGCTGCCGAAGAACGGCCCGGGCATGGCGAGCAACGGCAACTTTGTGCTCACCGATTTCGAGGCGGGCATCGGGGGCATGGAGCAGGCGTTCTCGCGGGCCTTCGCGGATCATGAGCAGCCAAACTTTCCTGCCGCGAACCTGATCGACAGCGATCCCAAGAGCGGGTGGGCGATCAACATCGCGAAAGGAACGCCTGCGGTGATGAACGCGAACCACGAGGCGGTGTTCGTTTTCGCAAAGGTCATCGAGCCGAACGAGCAGGGGATTGAATTCAAGCTGCGGCATGACCTGAACGAGAAGTATCTGATCGGCCGCTTCGCGATCGACTTTGCCGAGACGGCGCCGAATGGGGCGGGCAAACCCGATTCCGAGTTGATCGCCGCGATGAGGATTCCCGTGGCGAAGCGCACCGATGCGCAGAAGAAGCTGGTCGTCGCCGCTTTCCAAAAAGCGAATCCCATGGCGGCGGCAAAGAAGCCCGCTCCGAATCCCGATCTCGCCGAGCTGATGGTGATGAAGGACACCGACGAGCCGCGAGCCACGTTCATCCACCTTCGCGGCGACTTCCTGCGGCACGATGAAAAGACCGGCCCACTCCAGCCCGGCGGCCTCAGCGCGGTGCCGCCCGCTTTTCCCGCCGCCGCCGGCCGCACCCGGCTCGATCTCGCGCAGTGGCTGGTGAACAGGGACAACCCGCTCACGCCGCGCGTGACGATGAACCGCATGTGGATGCGATATTTCGGCCGCGGCCTCGTCGAGACGGACGAAGACTTCGGCGCGCAAGGCTCGGCGCCCACTCACCCGGAATTGCTCGACTGGCTCGCGCGGACGTTCATCGAACGCGGGTGGTCGATGAAGGCGATGCACCGGCTCATCGCGACCAGCGCGACTTATCGGCAGTCGTCGAAGGCGCGGCCCGAACTCGCGGTGAAGGACCCACGCAATCTGCTGCTGGCACGGCAGGAACGGGTGCGCGTGGAGGCCGAGATCGTGCGCGACGCCGCCCTCTCCGCGAGCGGCCTGCTCGATCGCACGATCGGCGGGCCGAGCGTGCATCCGCCGCAGGCCGAAGGCGTATATGCATTCACCCAAAACAGGAAGACATGGAGCGCGGACACTGGCCCGAATCGCTTTCGCCGCGCGCTCTACACCACGTTCTACCGCGCCGCACCGTACCCGCTTTTCACCACCTTCGACGCGCCGGATTTCCAGACCGTCTGCACGCGGCGGACTCGCTCGAATACTCCGCTCCAGGCGCTCACCGTCGCGAATGATCCGGCATTCATCGAGATCGCCGCCGGTCTCGCGAGGCAGTCGCTGCTCGATGCGAAGGTGACGGAAGGTGATCCTCAACCGGCGCTGGATCGCGCGTTCGTGCGCGCACTTTGCCGCGCGCCGTCGAGCGAGGAGCAGCGTGTCCTCCGCCGGTTCTTTGAGCGGCAGGCAGGCGCATTTCGAAACGACCCCGCTTCCGCCGCCGCGCTGCTCCCATCGGACGGCAGCATGAAGCAGTGGCCGCCCGATTTTGCCGCGGCGATGATCGCCGCCGCCCGCACCCTCATCAACACCGACGCTTTCATCACTCGCGAATGAACCCGCTTTCCTCAGAACAACTCGCCGAGGCCGGCCGCCGGCTTGCGCACGACACCACCCGCCGGCATTTCTTCGGGCGCTGCGCCGTGGGCCTCGGCGCGATCGCGCTGAATCAGATGCTCGTGGAGGACGGCTTCGGCGCCGCCGCTCAGCCGAATCCCGCCGATCCGCTCGCGCCTCGTCCGCCGGAGTTTCCCGCGAGGGTGAAGAACGTCATCTACCTTTTCATGGCCGGCGGCCCGAGCCAGCTCGAGCTTTTCGACGACAAGCCGAAGCTCCGCGAACTCACCGGCCAGACGCCGCCGCCGAGCTTCATGGAGGGCAAACGATTCGCATTCCTCAAAGGCAACGAAAAGCTCCTCGGAAGCGCGCGGAAATTCGAGCGCGTCGGCCAATGCGGCATGACCCTCAGCGAGTTGCTCCCGCATCATCGCGCCATCGCCGACGAGGTGTGCTGGGTGCAGGGAATGGCCACGGATGTCTTCAACCACGGCCCGGCCAAGCTGTTCATGAACACCGGCTTTCAGGCGCCCGGCCGGCCTGCGCTGGGGGCGTGGGCGACTTATGGCTTGGGCAGCGAGTCGCGCGATCTGCCCGGCTTCGTCGTCCTGCAAAGTGGGCCGCGCGGACCGCGCGCGGGTAATTCGCTGTGGAGCAGCGGCTTTCTGCCCACTTCGTTCCAGGGCGTGCCCTTCCGCAGCAGCGGCGATCCCATTCTCAATCTCCGCAGTCCGCAAGGCCTCACGCCGGAGCGCGAGCGCGATTTCTATGACACCGTCGCCGCGCTGAATCGCGCGAGGCTCGATGAAGTCGGCGACCCGGAAATCATGACGCGGATCAACGCCTACGAGATGGCCTGCCGCATGCAGACCAGCGCGCCCGAACTCATGGAACTCGAAAAGGAAACGCCCGAGACACTTGCCCTTTACGGCGCCGAGCCGGGCAAACCTTCCTTCGCCAACAACTGCCTGCTCGCCCGCCGACTCGTCGAGCGCGGGGTTCGTTTCGTGCAGCTCTATCACACCGATTGGGATCACCACGGCGACAAAGTGAACAACCTCTCCGACTCCATCGAGACGCGCTGCCGTGAGACCGACCGGGCATCCGCGGCTCTGGTGCTGGACCTGAAACGGCGCGGCTTTTTGAAAGACACGCTCGTCATCTGGGGCGGCGAATTCGGCCGCACCCCGATGGGGGAAAATCGCGCCACCCTCGGCTGCGATCATCACATCGATGCCTTCACCATGTGGCTCGCCGGCGGCGGTATCCGACCCGGCACGATCTTCGGCGCGACGGATGAACTCGGCTTCGGCGTCGTGGAAAACAAAGTCCACGTCCACGACCTGCACGCGACGATCCTGCACCTGCTGGGCTTCGATCACCTCCGGCTCACCTATCGCTTCCAGGGCCGCGACTTCCGCCTCACCGATGTGCATGGGGACGTGGTGAAGGGGATCCTGGCTTAACTCGGCGGAACTCAGTGGCCGAAATCCGATTTTTCCGTCCGAATCCAGTAGCGACATTCCACGCGGGCATCTGGTGAAATGGGCCGATGAAGTCGAATCCTGCGGGAGCGATCCGCGAGGCTGCTCTGCGTCCGGCCCTGCTGAGTTATGTGCGAGAGGGGCGTTGTGTGCTGTTCGTCGGCGCCGGCCTTTCGCGAGGGGCCGGGTATCCGGACTGGCGAGGGCTCATGGAAACCATCGTGCGAACCATCGAGCCCGCGGCGGCGGACTCACCACCCAGCGAACTCACGGCATTGCTGGAGGCGGGAAGATTCCCTGAGCTCGCGGATCAATGTCGCGAAATTCTGGGGCGCTCGCGTTTCGCGGCGCTCTTGCGGGCGGAACTCGCGAAACCGGTATCGCCGCCGGAGGCCACGCATCGTCCGATCGTGGAAACGCCCTTCGCCTCGATCGTGACCACGAACTTCGACACACTCCTGGAGGATGCCTACGCGCTGTGGAGTGATGAGGGAGTGCCGAAGTCGCCTACCGGCGCGCAACTCGGCCGCCATGGCACGCTGCTGCTCGACCGCGCGTTCTTCATCTTGAAAGCACACGGCACGATTCACGACGCCGGGTCGCTCGTCTTCACGTCGGAAGACTATCGCCGGATCACGCATGCCAATCCCGCGTTTCAATCGATGATGGCGGCGATCCTTTTGAGCCATGCGGTCATCTTTGTCGGCTACTCGCTGAACGATCCCAACTTTCGCCTTCTACTGGATAGTCAGCTCGCCGTGTTCGGAACTCAGGCTCCGCCGCGTTATGCGCTCATGGAGGGAGTCGGCACGCTGGAGGCGCAGCTTCTCAAGCGCACCGCGGGGATCGAGGTGATCTCGTATCCGCGAGATGAGCACGGGAATGTGGCAACGTTTCTGAGTACGCTGGCGTCGTCCGCGCGTTTGAAGTCTTCGCGCCGTCCGGCGCATGAGACCGTGCTCCGGCAGCGCTCGCCGCTTCCCGCGCTGCACCTCTCGATCCATCCTCGGGATGCGATGCTGGACGTGGGCTGGTTCGAGACCACGACGGATGACTTGGAAGGCGTGCGCGTCCCGCTGGAGCGCCGATCCATGGCAAGTACGGCGTCACTCCCCTGGGCGGAACTGCTCAAGGTTTCTCCAGACTTCGTCTCCGGGAACTTCTCCCCGCACCACATTCGCGAAGTGGGCGCGCTGCTCGCACGCCCTCTGGAAGGCCTCGGCATCCCGCTCATCCCCAAAGGCAAACCGCGCCTCGTGATGCTCGACATCCCGCACGAACTCAGCGCCGTCCCGTGGGAATGGATGCAGGTGAATGATCGCCCTCTCTGCACGCAGGTGCCGCTCTGCCGGACGGTGCCCGGATTCGATGACACATCGCGGGGCCGGCCATTCTTTCACCTTCCACTGCGCGTGCTGCTGATCGGCGATGCGATCGCGGAATCAAAGCGATTTCACCATCCGCTGCCGGGCACGCGAGAGGAAGTGATGGAGATCGGCCGGCGTTTCAAGGCCGCCTCGACGCTCCACGACGTCACGGTGCTGGCGGGACGCCAGGCCACCTACAAGCGCGTCCTGCGTGAGATGATGGACGGCTACGACGTAGTTCACCTGGCCGGGACCGCATATGTGGATGAGGAGGGCGAGAGCGTTATTCCTTTGCATGACGGACATGTGCGAGCTTCGGAAGTCGCCACGCTCCTGATCCGGAATCCGCCGGGCCTGCTTTATGTAAACGAGGACTGCTCCGGATTCGTCCCGACCTTCGGCGATGAGCGCGCCATCTCACGGGGCGGCGACGACGCCTATGGAGATTTCTACTATCGAATGCAGAAACGCCGTCCCGGCCTCGAACGAGTCGTCGCGCGCGCCGGGGTCGGGACCTTCATCGGTTGCATGGCGCCGTCTCAGGAGGATATCGCGCGTTACATCGCCGTGGATTTTTACAGGCATCTGCTGGCGGGCCAGCCAGTCGCCCACGCCTTGTTTCTTGCCCGGGCTTCCCGGCGGATCGCAAGCGAAAGCACCGCCTTGCTCTTTGCCATGGCGGGTTATCCGGACGCGTGCATCACCCGCGCTGGAACGCCGCGTGTGGCTCGCAAGGCGCGAGGAAAATAGGCAACCGACCTTGCTTCACCCAAACGTCCATCCGGATCACGGCGGCACCACGACCCGGATAACTTCTTTTCCTTCGCGCAAAGCATCCCACTTGGTTGCAGCCACGGCGCACTGCCGCCGCGTCGCTACAACACGGCAGCTACCTGCACTGCCTATGGCCGGGCCGCGACTTCTGCGCGGGCCTTTTCCAGCACTTCCTTGATGGTCACTTCCGCGCCGCCGCGGCGTTTGCTTTCATCGGCCGCTTCCATGAAGGCGTAGAGTTCGAGCGTTTCATCCGGGCTCACCGGGACGACTCCGGTGCGGAACATTTTCACGATCTCAACCAGGAGCGCGTCGTATCCATCATAGCTGCCGATGGGGGCTTCCCCTTTTTCACCGATGGCTTTTCCGCCGTAGCCCTTCGCCTCCCGGAAGATGCCGATGCGGCCTCCGTCCCATTTGCCTGTGACCTCGATTTTGCCATCGGCAGTGGTGCCGCGTTTCACGGATTGGCAGCCGGTGCCCATCACGGTGAAGAGCGATTCGCAGCCATGCACGCCATACCAATAGAGATCTACATGAGACGGCTCCAGGCTCGCGGGGCTGGAGGTTTCCGCGCTCTTCACTTTGCCGATCGAGCCTTTGCGCACCTCCTGGGTCGTCTTGCCGAAACGCAGCGACGACGAGCAGAAGAGCGGCACCTTGGCTTTCTTCCCTGCCTCGAGGATGCGGATGGTGTCGGGGAGCGAGCCGGCGATCGGCTTGTCGATGAAGACGGGTTTGCCCGCGGCGAGCACCGGCCGCAGTTGCTCGAGATGGACGCGCCCGTCGTTGGATTCGAGGAAGACGACGTCCACCCGCTTCACGAGATCCTCCACCGAGTCCACGATTTCCACCCCGAGCGCTTTCATCTTCTCGGTGTATTCCGGCACGCGCTTCGTGCTGCCCTCGATGTCCTTGCTCCCTTGGGGATAGGCGGCGACCACTTTCACACCCGCGAGCTTCCCGGCGTCCTCAGGTTTCTTCGGGCCTTTGTTCAGGCTCTGGGTGAAGGCGAGAACGTGAGAGGTGTCCAGGCCGATGATGCCGGCGCGGAGCGTTTTCGGTTCTTCGGCACCGGCTGCGAGGGCCAGGGCGAGCAGGGGGAGGAGGAAGGAGGGTTTCATTGGGTTCAGACCTTTGGCTCCCAGCCCTTGCGATATTCGCGCTTCCAGAGTTTTTCGCCGGCGGGATTGTCGATCAACTTGCCAGTCTTCGGATCGCACCGCACGACGGTATTGGTGCGATAAGCGATGTTGCCGAGGTGGCAGAGCATGGTGCTTTTCTGGCCTTCTTCGATCGGGCTGTTGAGCTGGGCACTGCCGCGAATCGTGTCGAGGAAATTGCCGATGTGCGCCGCGTCGCCGCCGCCTTTTCCTTTGCCCTCGCTGAGCTTCGCACCCTTCGAATCATAGACCGTCCATGAGTCGCGGTTGATCGCGAAGGTCCCGCCTTCGCCGTAGAAGACGCATTCGGCGAGCGGCTTTTCCGCCGTGCGCGGATGGCAACTGCTCTGGATCCATTCCATGCCGACCTTCCCGAAGTCATATACGGCGGTGCCGGTGTCCGGGGTCTCCTGCTTGTCGTCGTGCCAGTAGCGGCCGCCGTTGTAAGTGACGCGTTGCGGATAGTCCACTTGCAGGCCCCAGCGGAGGATGTCGAGCGAGTGGATGCCGTTGTTCCCGAGCTCGCCATTGCCCCAATGCCAGAGCCAGTGCCAGTCGTAGTGAATGAACGGTTTGATCTCGCGCTCGTCCGGCACCGGTCCCTGCCACAGATCGAGGTCGAGACCGGGGGCCGGCTTGATCGCACCCTGGCCGATGGCCGCGCGCGCATTGTAGTAGTTCGCGCGACCAAACCGCACCGCGCCGATCGCGCCGCCATGCAGCGCGGCGATCGCGTCCTTCATCCACGTCCGGCGCTGATTGCCCATCTGCACGAGGCGCCCGTATTTTTTTGAAGCGGCGACGATCATTTCCGCCTCATGCGGATTCTGGCTGCCGGGCTTTTCGACATACACGTGCTTGCCCGCTTGCATGGCGAGGAGCGCGGCAGGGGTGTGCCAGAAATTCGGCGTGGCGATGAAGACGGCGTCGAGCGTTTTGTCGTCGAGGAATTTGCGGAAATCCGTGACGCCCTGGCAGGTCGCGGCCTGCTTGTCGGTCACGGTCTTCAGGCCGCGATCGAGCCGCTGCGGATCGGTCTCGGCGAGGTACGCGATCTCGACATCGGGCAGGGAGAGCAGCGCGTTGACGTGCCCCATGCCGCGTCCGAGCGCGACGACCGCGACGCGGAGTTTGCGCGTCGCAGGATCCGCGGCGCGGAGGTGGGGGAAGGTGGAGAAGGCAGCGCCGAGGGAGATGGCGGCGGTGCGTTGCAGGGCGGAGCGGCGGGTGAGATTCATGGGTGGGTGGTGATATGGGTATCCGCACGGGCGGAGTTTCGGAGGGAAAAAATGAGGCGGTTATTTGCGAAAGAAAACTTCGTTCCCGCGGGCTGGGGGGTTATCCCCAACGACGACGCGATCGCGTCCCCCAGCACCATGAAATCGCCGAACCTCTTCACCCTCCTCGCCACCGTCGCCCTGCTCGCGGCTTCCACCTTCACCCGCGCTGCGGATGACAAGAAGCCCGACCCCGGCCCTCCGCCTTCGCCGGAGGAAACGAAAGCGATCGAGGAACTGACGAAACGCGGCGTGTCCGCCTCGCCGATCGCCAGCGGGCTGAACTGGCGGACCGTGAATTTTCGCGGGGTGAACAAACCCGACGCGGCGCTCTTTGCCCAACTCAAGTCCATCCCGAGCATCGTGGAACTCGACCTCGCCAACGCGCAGTTCAGCCCGGCTGATCTGGCGAACATTTCCGGCCTGAAAAATCTGACCAAGCTCAACCTCTCGCAGTCCAACGTGACCGATGAAGCGCTCGCCGCTGTCGGGAAAATGGAAAAGCTCGAGTGGCTCAATCTTTTCTCCACCGGCATCACCGACGCCGCCCTCGGCCATCTCGCCGGGCTCAAAACATTGCGCCGCCTTTATCTTTTCGAAACCAAGGTGACCGATGCCGGAGTGAAAACGCTCAAGGCGGCATTGCCGGAACTGAAGGTCGATCGTGGATGGGACAAGAACGCGCCGCCGATTCCGCCGCCCGCGCCGGTCGCCAAGCCCGAGGAGAAGAAGCCCGCGCCCGCGCCGGCTCCCAAGCCGGAGGAAAAAAAGCCCGCGCCCGCGCCGGTTCCGAAGCCGGAAGAAAAGAAACCCGCGCCGCCGAAGACCGAGGAGAAAAAGCCGGACGCTCCCGCACCGAAACCGGAGGAAAAGAAAGACGCGCCCAAACCTCAGGCGCCTCCCGCCGCCACCCCGCCAGTGCCGGCCTCCGCCAAGCCCGCGGAGCCGCCGGCGAAATAGGCCGGCGCCCGCGCCGTGAAGCCGGCTCGGTCCCCGGGGAGGGGAAGTCCCCGCGCGACGCGCCATCGAAACTCAGTCATCCTGAGCGGAGCGCCGAGTGGGCGAAGGCGGGGCGGCGCGCAGTCGAAGGATCTCTGACTATTTCCGCCGTTGCCTGTGGGGAAAAAGGTAGAGATCCTTCGACTGCGCTCCGCCCGCGTTACCGCCTCCGCTCCGCTCAGGATGACGGTTGCTTTTTGGAAGCTCCGCGCCTGCCGACGTTGCCGCCGCCGGCGAAACTCGTGAAGGCCTCAGCATGGCGTGGGAGGAAGGACGGCGTGCGGCCTCGGCGCTCCGCGGACCTCCGACGCCCGGCTCACCGATAGATCAGGTAGCGCTCCCGCCGCGCCCGGAACTGCTCGCGTTCCGCCGCCCACGTCGCCTGCACCTCCGCGAGCGACTTGCCGGCGCGGATCGCGTCGAGGCTGGCCGGATGCGCGAGCAGTTTCGCGAGACGCTCGATCTTCACCTCCTGCGGATGGAGCCGCTGCAAGGTGGTGGCGAGCGTCACGCCGAGATCGAGCGGGCTGAAGGCGTCGCGATCTGTGACCAGGAGTTGCACGCCGCGGCATTCCTGGCCGGCGAAGACGCTCGCGCGCGGGGTGAAGCGCCCGGGGATGGCGCGCAGGCCGGGGAGCTCCGCGGCATTGAGTGCGGCGGCGAGGGCGCGGTCGTCGAGGTACGGTGCGCCGAACAATTCGAAAGGACGGTCGGTGCCGCGGCCGACGCTTACGTTGCAAAACTCGAGCAGGCCCACGCCCGGATAAAGCGTCGCGGCGGGGAGGCTGCGGATGTTTGGCGACGGATCGATCCACGGCAGTCCCGTCTCGTCGAACCACAGGTCGCGCGTCCAGCCGGCGCAGGCGATCACGGTCAGATCGACACCCGGCGCGCGCTCGGCGGCGAACATTTTCGCCAGCTCGCCGACGGTCATCCCATGGCGCACGGGCAGCTCGTGCCACGCGGTGAAGCTGCGTTCCGCCGCGAGCATCGGCCCCTCAAGCCGCGCGCCCGTGACGGGATTCGGGCGGTCGAGGACGATGAACTTTTTCCCGGCGCGACCGGCTGCGGTGAGGCATTCGCCGAGCGTGGAGATGTAGGTGTAGAAGCGGCAGCCGATGTCCCCGAGGTCGAAGACCAGCGCGTCGAGGCCGGCGAGCTGCTCGGCGGTGGGGGCGCGCGTGAGGCCGTAGAGGCTGTGGATCGGCAGGCCGGTGCGCTCGTCGCGGCTGTCGGGCACCTTTTCATCGAGCGTCCCGCGGATGCCGTGTTCGGGGCTGAAGAGCGCGGCGAGTTGCACGCCCGATGCGCCGTGCAGGAGGTCGATGGTGCTGCGGCGTTCCCGATCCATGCCGGTCTGATTGGTGATGAGCCCGATCTTCAGGCCGCGCAGCGCGGCGAAGCGATCGCGTGCCAGCACGTCGAGGCCCGTGAGCACCGGCTCGCGTCGCTGCACGGCGGGCCGCTCCGGCGCGGTGGCGAAGGCGCCGCCGGGCTGCCACGGGAGGGCGCCCGGCACGTGCAGGAAATTGAAATCGCGCACGGCCTCGGCGGCGAGCGTGCCGAGCGCGCGGCGCAGCGGCAGGACGTTGCCGGCTTCGGTGGGATGATTTCGATTCGAGAGGAAGACGACGAAGGTCTCGCTGAACGGATCGATCCAGAGCGAAGTGCCCGTCCAGCCGGTGTGCCCGAAGCTGCCGATCGGGAACCAGCTCCCGCGCGGCCCGGCATGCGGCGAATCGATGTCCCAGCCGAGCCCGCGCCGCGCGGCGATGGCTGCTGGCGTCTGCACGCGGGTCATCAGCGCCACCGTCTCCGGCGCGAGAATGCGCACGCCTTCGAGCGTGCCGCGCCCGAGCAGCATGCGCGCAAACCGCGCGACATCGGAGGCGGTGGTGAAAAGCCCCGCGTGCCCCGCGACTCCGTTGAGGCGACGCGCGGTGGGATCGTGCACCAGACCGCGCGGGGTCTCGCGGGTGGTCGGCGCGATCCGCGGCTGGAGCGATTCCGCGGGGCGGAAGGTGGTGTCGTGCATGCGCAGCGGCGCGAAGATTTCCGCGGCGCAGAAGGCGTCGAGCGGCTGTCCGCTCACCCGCTGCGCGAGTTCGCCGAGGAGGATGAAATTGATATCGCTGTAACGCAGCACCGAGCCCGGCGGATCGGGCAGCGGCTCGGCGCAAGCGCGCGCGAATCCCGCCGCCGCGCCATCCCACGCGGGCGTCAGCGGCAGGCCCGCGCGCAGCCCGGAGGTGTGGGTGAGGAGCTGCTGCACGGTGATCGCGTCCTTTCCCGCGCCGCGAAACTCGGGCAGGTAATCGTTCACCCGCGCCGCGAGCGCGACCCGGCCCTGCTCGACCAGCTTCAGCACCGCGGTGGTCGTGGCGATCACCTTGGTCAGCGAGGCGGCATCGAAGATCGTGTCCTCGCTCATCGGCTTGCGCACGGGTGCGAGCGCGCGCTCGCCGTACGCCCGGTGATAAGCGGCCCCGCGCCGTTCCAGCCACAGCACGCCGCCAGGACAGCGCCCGTCGCTGATCGCGAGGGAGATCGCGGCGTCGATCTCGGCGAGTTTTTCCGCGTGGAAGACGCGCGCGACGTCCGGTTCCGCGGCGCGGGCGAAGTTTGGCTGCCAGACTGCGACGAGTAAGACCGCGCCGATGGCAAGGCGGTGGCGCGGGAAGAGAAATAGGAAGGTCACGCCGCGGTCGCGTCGCCCGCCGGCACGGTCGTGTATTGCGCGACGCGCTCGAACAGCTTTCCGAGCCGTGCCTCCTCCGGCTCGCCGCCGCTCCATGTCTCGCCGCGGATTTGCTCGAAGGCATATGCGCCGAGCATGCGGTAGCTCTCGAGTTGCGATTCGCTGAAGAACTGGTCGGCTGTGCTTTCGTGCGGAAAGCCGGGATGCGCGGCGCCGTAGTTGAGCACGTCCGCGGGCTCACGGCCGGTGAGCACGGGCTTCACGTAGATGAGCTGGCCGATGGCGCCGCCGGCATCGACATCGCCGTAGAAGATCCGGCCAACGGCGCAGTAGAGGAGTCGTTCGCCGGCGGTTTTCGGGGCGATGTATTTGAGCGCGATCTCGATGCGGATGCCGAGGTCGATTCGGATTTTGCGGATCGCGTTGCCGAGATCTTCGAAGACGTAATCGCCATCCTGGCCGCCATCCACGGCGACGATCTGCCGGCAGCGGCGCTGGACCATTTCGTAGATCCCGAGATTCTCAAAATGTCCGCCGTCGGAGAGGTTCACGTATTTGTAGTCGTCGGTCGTTTTCCCCACCGCCTCCGAGACGAGCGGACCGGCGGCGAAGGCGGGGCCGTTCTTCTGCCAGACGGCCCGGCCGGGTTCGCCGGGATTGCCGAGCCACCAGCCGAGGCGCACGTTGAAGAGGGTCATGAGCAGCGCGATCAGCGGCGAGGAGTGGTATCCCTGGTTTGGATTCGCAGCGGCTCCCGAGATGGTGATGGCGGTGCCGAGCGAGATGCCTTCGCCGTAGCTCGCGGAAGGCTGGTAACCGATCCCGGGCGCGCCGCTGTGCAGCCGGCTGACGGTGAAGGAGCGGGCCATCCGTTCCTGCCAGGCGAGATTCTTCGTGGCGACCATGTTGAGCGCGATGTTGACGATGTGAAGGGGCTTGCCGGCGACGAGATCCTTCATCTTCAAATTATCGCGCGGATCGAAACCCGTGAACGGATGCGGCTGGCGGTCCGGGCGCGACGCCCCGAGGAAGCAGCGGATGAGCCGATTCCGGTACATCGTGTGGAGGGAGAATTTGTTCACGTTGATGAACCAGCCCATGAGCAGGCCGAGGCCGATGAGGACTACGGTGAGCGCCCACGGCATCAGCGCGGCCGGATTGAACGCGCCGTCGCGCCCGAAAAATGTGAGGGTGTAGGCGTCGCCCGCGAGGACATCGGTGCAGATGGCGAGGAGGACGACGAGGACGATGAGAAAGACGATCGCGCCGATGTGGAGGCGTGTGGTGGAGGAGGTTGAATTCGGACTTTTCGCGGCAGTGTCGGCGCTGAATCCACGAAGCGCGGCGAAGACGCCGGAGACGCCGCCGCTGATGCCGAACCAGCCGAGCACGACGCTGAGTGATTCGGCTTTCTGCTGGAGGATCTGCAGCCAGTACGGCCCCCAGAAAACGAGCGTGCCCTGGATCGCGAGAGCGAGCGCGGCGAGGAGCAGCCAGCCGCTGGAACGGCCCCACCATTCGCGGTCTTCATCCTCGGTGTTCCAACTGCTCAGGCCGGCGAAGAGAAAGTTCAGGAGGAGAAAAACCGCGAGGAGCAGCGAGGGCGCATAGCAGACGTAATGCAACGTCTGCTTGCCGAGCGTGGGGGTCGGAAACCACGTCACGGCGATCCAGCGCAGGACGATGGCGCCCAGTGCCGTGCAGCCGAGGATGGCGACGAGGTGAGTCGCTTTTTTCCATGATAAGAAGCGCCCCGGATCGCGGCTCGATCCTGACCGCGTGCGGGCTGCGACGGCACCTCCGACCGCCCCGATGACCGCAGGGACGCCGAAGAGGAAGAGCAATTCACCGACGTCCGGTGCGGCGAGCGGGGCCTGCAAGGCATTGTAGCGCCAGGCCCAGCCGAGCACGACGGCGAAGGAACCACCGAGTAGGGGCAGCAGCCGGAAGAGCAGGAATTTGCTTTCGCTCCGATGGCCGCTCCCGGTCGTCGGCATGTCGAGCGCACCATAGGCTGTGGAGATGCCGAGCAGGACCGCGGCGATCCACCAGCATGCGGTGTCCCATCCGGCCGGAGTGCGGGAAAGCACCGCGGCCATGAAGACGCGTGTGATCATCAGCCCGGCGAGGACCAGCGGGATGAGCACGAGCCAATTGAGCAGCATGTTGCGCAGGAACGTGGCGACGAGCGCCCAGGTATCTGCGGAGAGCAGGCCGAGCTTGGGGGAAAGATAATTGGCGAAGGCGCGCAGGAAGTGGATGGGTGGCCACTCGGGGGCGGTCGGCGCGGTATCGGCGGCGTTGCTCAGCTTTCGGATCACCTCGTCGCGCGCCGCGGTCGGGGCAGGTGGGCCGGCGGCGGTTTTGGCCGCGGTCTCCGCTTCATGGTGAATCCACGCGCTGAGCCAGCCACCGAGATAACCGCCACCGGAGACAGTGGAAACGTAGTCGAAACAGCCGAGGAGTTTCGCCCGCGCGAGCCCTTGCAGAACTCCAAGGCCGAAGCTCGCGCTGCGAATCCCCCCGCCCGAAAAGCAAAGAGCCGAGCGCGCCGGCGCGGCATGGATGCGCGGGTAAATGGTTTTCAGCCGTTCGTTTTCCGCGGCGGCCGTTTTGGGCGGACCCGGATCGGCGAGGAGTTTCCCGGCGAGTTCTTCTTCCAACACATCGGCTAGCGTTCTCACCGGCCCGGAATTTTGGGGAGCAGACATGCAACCTCCTTGGTTTTCGAATCGCCGGTTGTTTACCGCCCCAGCGGTCCATCGCGAAGCTCAAATCTCCCGTCGGCTTTTTTGCCCGATGCCAAACACACATTGACGCATCATGATGTGATTATTTGTTCCTTGCGAGCGTCGCTGTGCTCGCGTTTAGTCTGCGAGAATCCATGGCCGATCTGCACCCACTCGAACAACTGCTCCGCGAACGTGTCGTCATCATCGACGGCGCGATGGGCACGACCATCCAGCAATACAAGCTGACCGAAGAGCAGTTCCGCGGAGAGCGCTTCAAGGACTGGACCGGCAAGGATCTCAAGGGCAACAACGAGCTGCTGAACCTGACGCAGCCGCAGATCATCGAGGAAATTCACCGGCGATACTTCGAGGCCGGCGCGGATATCGCGGAGACGAATACATTCAACGGGCAGTTCATTTCGCTCGGCGACTATGGGATGGAAAAGCTGGCCTACGAGCTGTCGTTTGCCGGCGCGCAGTGCGCACGGAAGGCGGCGGATGCGGTGATGGCGGCGCAGCCGGGGCGGAAGTGTTTCGTCGCCGGCGCGATCGGGCCAACGACGAAGACGTCGTCCATTTCCACCGATGTGAATGACGCCTCGGCGCGCGGAACGACGTGGGATGAACTCGTGCGCGCGTATGGCGAGCAGGTGAATGCACTGCTCGACGGCGGCGCGGACCTCCTGCTGGTGGAAACAATCTTCGACACGCTGAACGCGAAGGCGGCGTTCTTCGCGATCGAGCAAATCCTCGAAGAGCGCGGCCTTGAGCCGATCGGCTTCACGCGCGCGGGTCAGAAATCCGCAATCCGCAATCCGCAATCCGCAATTCCGCTGATGGCCTCGGTGACGTTCATCCAAAAGGGCGGAACGCGCGGCGTCACGGGGCAGACGGTGGAGGCGTTTTGGAACAGCATCTCGCACGTGCCGCTGCTCAGCGTCGGCATGAACTGCGCGCTAGGGCCGGAGGAAATGCGGCCGCTGATCGAGGAACTGTCCACGATCGCGCCAATCTACGTGAGCGTTTATCCGAACGCCGGCCTGCCAAATCCGCTGCTGCCGACGGGCTTTCCCGAGACGCCGGAGACGCTGGCGCCGCAACTCGCGGAATGGGGACGCGCGGGCATTTTCAATATCGTCGGCGGCTGCTGCGGGACGACGCCACCGCACATCGAAAAAATCGCGCAAGCCGTGCGCGGCATCGCGCCGCGCGTGGTGCCGACGGTGGAGCCGTACCTGCGGCTCAGCGGGATCGATGCGCTGACGCTCACGCCGGAGACGAATTTCATCAACATCGGCGAGCGCGCGAACGTCACGGGGTCGCCGAAATTTGCGAAGCTGATCCTCGCGGGCGCCTACGAGGAGGCGGTGGCCGTCGCGCGGCAACAGGTGGAGAACGGCGCGCAGATCATCGACATCAACATGGACGAGGGGCTGCTCGACGGCGTCGCCGCGATGAAGCGCTTCCTGAACCTGATGGCGGCGGAGCCTTCGATCGCGAAGGTGCCGTTCATGATCGACAGTTCGAAGTGGGAGATCATCGAGGAAGGCCTGAAATGCGTTCAGGGCAAGCCGGTGGTGAACTCGATCTCCAT
>JANOAZ010000090.1:0-4547 GCA_031411395.1 Chthoniobacteraceae bacterium | reverse complement strand
GTAGAAGTGAAAAAGAATTTCACGTTGAACACTCCGCTGTCTATGGCTTACACTTATTTTGGCATTAACATGCGCAATCCAAAGTTTGAAGATGTGCGTTCTTCATGGCCACGCTCACGCTGACGAACCTGAACAGCACCAACACCGCGAACTACGAAGTGATCGTCAGCAGCGCCAACGGCACCACCACCAGCGGCGCAGGCGTGCTCACCGTCATCAAGCCCGTCAGCACGCAGAACGACGGCTTGCCCGACTCATGGAAGTCCGCGAATGGAATCGACCCGAACTCCAGCGCCGCGATCAACGGCCCGTTCGGCGACATCGAACGGGACGGTCGCCTCAACCTCCTCGAATACGCCTTCAATACGAATCCGCAGAGCAGCGAGGACGATCCGCTTTACGCCGCCGTCGTAACCAAGAGCGGCGACGGACTGGACTACCTCGAGTTCAGCTACCCGCGGCGAATCGGTGCGCTGGACCTCAGCTACACGGTGGAGATTTCGGATGATCTCGTGACGTGGCCTTCGCCCGGCGCGTCATTTGAAATGGTGGGCACTGCTGCGAATGCCGATGGCATCACCGAAACCGTGACCGTCCGCGTCCTGCCCGCGATCAGCGGCGGCGGGCGCAAGTTTGCCCGCCTGCGGGTGACGAGTCAGTAAGAACGAGCCCATCCGACTCACACCTCATCGATGCAAACACACCACTCACTCTCCACCGCGTTGGTTCTCTCGTTGAGCTTCGCTCACATCGCCCTCGGCCACGATCTCGCGACGGGCGTGGAACACGGGCACTACGACTGGTCGGTGAAGCCGCCGGAGTTTTTCCTCGCGCAGGCGCAGGCGCCGCAGAAGCGCGCGCGTGTGGACGATCGTCCGGCGCAGACTGCCGCGTTCGAGAAGTTCGCGCCCGCGGTGAAGGTGCGGTGGGATGAGAGGTTTCTCTTTGTGGAAAGCAACGGCATCCCCGCGCACAACATGATGGTGGGGATCACGAACTGGCAGCAGCAGGTGCCGCTGCCGCACTCCTATTCTGGCGAAAACGCGTGGCGCATCCCGCTGCGTCCGGTCGTGGCGAAGGAACCGGCGTCGATCAAGAACCGCTTCCTCCGGGGTGCCATCGCGCTGGCGGTGAATGGCATTCCCATTTTCAATCCGCAGAACAATCGCGGCGAAGTCTCGCAGGAAATCGGCGAGCTGGATCAGTGGGGCGGGCACTGCGGGCGCGCGGATGATTACCACTACCACGCGGCGCCGCTGCATTTGCAGGCGGTCGTGGGGAAAGGATTGCCGATCGCCTATGCGCTGGATGGCTTTCCCATTTACGGACTCACCGAGCCCGATGGCTCGCCGCTGGGGAAGCTCGATGCCTTCAACGGTCACGACGACGCGAAGGCCGGCTATCACTACCATGCCTCGACGAAGTATCCGTATGTGAATGGCGGCTTCCACGGCGAGGTGGTGGAGGCGGGCGGACAGGTCGATCCGCAGCCGAGCGCGGGCGATGGCGTGCGCGGAGCGGGCGCGCCGTTGCGGGGGGCAAAGATCACGGCGTTCGAGAGCACGGGCGCGAGCAGCTACAAACTCAGCTACGAACTGAACGGGGAGAAGCGCGCCATCCTTTACAGCATCAACGCGGATGGGACGTTCCCTTTTGAATACCAGAACGGCCGCGACGGAACCGCGAAGGAAACCTACACGCGGCGGCCAGGCGGCGGCGGGCCGCGTCCCGAGGGCGAGCGGCGCGGCGGTGAACGCCGTGGCCCGCCGCCGCGCGAGGATCGCGACAGTCCGCGCGACGAAGCGCGAGCCGGCGAGAGCGCCTCAGTGATCGGCATGGACGCGATGAAAAAACCAAGCGCGTCGTTTGTCCTCACGAGCCCCGAGGTGAAGGACGGCGGCGCTTTGCCGATGGACTACACCGGCGATGGAAGCGGCGCGACTTTGCCGCTTGCGTGGCGCGGCGCACCGGCGGCCACGACGAGCTACGCGCTCGTCATGGATCACCGCGCGCCGGGTAACGTGATGAAGAGTTACTGGACGATGTGGGACATCCCCGCGTCGGTCACGAGCCTGCCGAAAAACGCGAGCGGCGTCGGCAAGGTCGGCACGAGTTTCAAGGGCCAGCCCGGCTACGCACCGCCGCACTCGAAAGGCCCCGGCGCGAAGACCTATGTGCTCACGGTCTATGCGCTCTCGTCGCCACTCCAGATCCCCCAGTCGCCGCGCGAGGTGAGCCGGGATGTCCTGCTCGCGGCGACGAAAGACAAGGTGCTCGCGAGTGCGTCGCTGAATGTGGTTTACACTCGCAGCGACAACGCGCCGGACGACAGCCAGCGTCCGCCGCGTCGCGACGATGGCAGCAGGCCTGCTCCCCCTCCGCAGCCGCCTGCTCGATGAATGTTTCGCCATCCTGCGGGCATCGGATCAAGGGCGCTGCGGAGCGAAACATTCTTCGCGCAAGATCCCGCTCTTCATCGTGGCTCAAGGTTCGGGTGGAAGGATGCCGGCGATGAACGGAACTCCTCGCACCCTGATCACCGCGATCCGCGCAGGCGGCGCCGCACTCACCTTCCTCGCCGGCTCGGCGCTGGCACATCCCGGCCACGAGGAAGACGGAGGCGCGGCGAATGCGCCCGCATTTTTCCTCGCGCAAGCGGGACCGCCGCTGCGTGCCGCGGCTCCGGCGGCGACGATGGGGAAGGTGGCGAATTCCGTGAGCATCGCGACCGAAGGCGAGTATCGCGTGATCCAATCGAACGGCTGGCCGGACCATGCGCCGGGGGCCTTTCCGCGGCGCGGAAATCCGAACACGCCGACCGCGCAGAGCTACACCTTCCGCGTGCCGATGAAGCCGAAGATCGCCGGGACGCCGGAGCGTCGCGGCGGCTGGTGGTGGGGCGTGGCGCTGAACGGCGTGCCGTTTGAGCCGGGCACCGGTGAGACCTGGAACAACGATCCGCGCTCCGGCTGGCGCTACGAGGCGGCGACCGGCTTCCTCAATCTCGGGCTCGATGAACACAACGCGCACGTGCAGCCGAATGGCTCGTATCATTACCACGCGCTGCCGACCGGCTTGGTCGAGCGCCTCGGCGGCGACGGGGAAAAGATGCTGCTCGCCGGCTGGGCCGCGGACGGTTTTCCGATCTACACGGGCATGGCGCCCGCGGACGCGCAGGACGCGAAGAGCGCGCTGCGCAAAATGAAAGCCAGCTACCGGCTGAAGCCGGGCGCGCGTCCGGCGCAGGAGGGCGGGCCTGGCGGAAACTACGACGGGCGCTTCACGCAGGACTTTGAATACGTGAAGGGCGTCGGCGATCTCGATGAGTGCAACGGGCGCATCGGCGTGACGCCGGAATTTCCCGGAGGCACCTACTACTACTGCATCAGCGCCGAGTTCCCCTTCGTGCCGCGCATGTGGCGCGGGGTGCCGGACCAGAGTTTTTCCAAAGGCGAGCGTCCGCCCGGTGGCAGACCGGGTGGCGGGCTGCAAGCTGCGCCTCTCGGCGGTGCGCCGCGCGGCATCCTCGAAGGCGGACCGGGACCGGCACAGAATGCGCCCGTGCCGGCGGCCACGCCACCGGGCCGGGGCGGCGGGCCAAACATGCCGGCGCTCGTTGCGTTGGATCTGAACAAGGACGGCGTCATCGACGGCGAGGAACTGGCCAAAGCTGCAATGTCGCTCAAGACGCTCGACAAAAATGGCGACGGGAAACTGAACTCGGACGAATATCGCGCCGGACCTCCGCCGCACGGTGCGGGTGGCCCTGACGGCGCGTCGGTCGCACCGGCGCTGGCTCCCACTGTCCCCTCTCCAGCAGCCACCAATGCCGCTGCGAAGCCGAACATCCTCATCCTCATCGGCAAACGGAGTTTGGGAACGAGGCCGGGAGGACGGACGAGGCCGGCGTTTTTTCGAAACTTCCCATTCCCTTCGCGGACCTTTGCATCCTTCGCGTTTTTGCGCCTTCGCGCCTTTGCGCTGAAGAATGTCGGCGGCTGAGGATTCGAACCTCATCGCTGGTTTATTGCCAGGTTCCGCGGAGTCGCACCGCTACCGCCGCAAAAGGATTCGGATCGTTGACGGGAACTGGCCGCCCTTTGTTCAGGCGCGGCGGGAAAAGGCGCGTTGCAATCCGCGGGCGTCTGCGGCACTCGTGCTGCCCTCATGAATCGCCGCCATTTCCTCCAGACCAGTCTCGCCGCCGCGCTCGTCACTTCTCTCCGCGCGGAAGAGAAACGTCCGCGCCGGATCGTGCTCCGGTCCTCGTGGCAGACGGTGAATATCGGCGACATCGCGCACACGCCGGGCGTGCTCCATTTGCTCGAGCAATACCTCCCGGAGGTCGAGGTGCGCCTGTGGCCGAGCAGCGTGGGGAATGGCGTGGAAGAAATGCTCACGAAGCGTTTTCCCAAGCTGAAGATCATCAAGGGCCGGGAGGATATTCTCGCCGCGTTCGCGGAGTGCGACTTCCTGCTACACGGCTCGGGCCCGGGGTTCGTCGCTGCGAAGGACGTGGCCAAGTGGCGCGCGGAAACGGGCAAACC
>JANOAZ010000089.1:0-2620 GCA_031411395.1 Chthoniobacteraceae bacterium | reverse complement strand
CTTCGATGAGCTTGGCGGTTCGCCGTGCTTCATTGTGTTCATGGTAGCTGACGAGCGGCTTCGCGATCTCGAAGTGCCGCAGCAGGTTGCCCGAGTGCCGCGTGTCTTCGCACGCGATCAGATCCACGCTTTTGAGCACCTCCAGCGCGCGGAGGGTGATGTCACCGAGGTTTCCGATCGGCGTGGCGACGAGATAGAGCATTTGGAAGAAGTAAACAGTAAGTAGAGGTCAGTCATCAGACGACTCGCGCGCAGCGCCGATCTGTTCTGATCACTGACTACTGACCACTGATTACTTCCTCCCTACCAGCCTTCGCTGATCTGGCTCACCATCCGCACGGCGGCATCTTCCGCGGCGAGCGGCAGTGCCTGGCGTTCATCCTGATTCACATCCGCGGCGAGGGTGTCGGTGCCGGAGACGAAGAAACTCGTCTGGCCCGCCACGGTGCGCTGCTCGAGGATCCGACCGCTTCGGTCGATCACGCGGTAGCGGAGGCGGAGGACGAGCGTGAATTCGCGGCTCTGCAGCACATTGCCGCGGACCGAGCGCGATGGGCGCCGGATGATCTCATCGAGGCTGCCCTCGAGGATGGCGTCGGCGTCCTGTTCGCGGACGACCTTGTAGGTTCCGTCCTGCTGGATTTGCTTGATCACCGCGTTGGCGAGCAGCACTTCCACGCGGGGTTCGAGCGTGTCGTTCTTGAAGGTCGGGATGGCGATCGTCTTCACCTCGCGCATCAGCTTTGGCTTGATCGGGCCGACTTGGTAGCCCGCGCATCCGCTGAACAGCAGGGCGGCCAGCGGAAGAAGGAAAGCGAGTCTCATTGCGGAGGTTTAGGAAGTCCGGTGTCCTGATTGGGAAGCTTTTCCCTGCCCGCCGGCAGGGGCGGTTCGACGGCGGGGACCGGGCCGATGCCGTCGGGCGAAGTGCGCAGCTTTGGTTTGCCGGGGCCAGTCTCGACTTCGGGGACGACGACCGTGGGCCCGACGTAATCCGGCCGCGACACCGTATCCACGCGGGCCTGCATCTTGCGACGTTCCTTGGCCCGGGCGCCGGTCTCGGTCTTTTCGGGACCAGCCTTGAGTGCATCTTCTCCGAACTGTGCCTTGAGCCGGTCGATGCTCGCCTTGGCGATCGCGCTTTCCGGCGAGTCGGGCTGATTCTTCACCACCTCGTTGTAGTAGATGACCGCCGCTTTGTACTTCTTCGTCTTCTCGTAGAATTTCGCGATGTCCAACGCACCCTTGGTCGATCCACCTTCGATCGTCTTCATGTTTTCCCGCGCCTGCGGGACTTTCTCGCTGTCCGGATAGCGGGTGATGAAATCCTCAAACGCTTCGCGGGCCTTCTGCTGGGAGGCGGCGTCGTAGGAGCCTTCGCGCGATTCGCGCAGCAGCACGTAGCCGATCTGGTATTGCGCGTCGTCGGCCACCGCGTCGTTCGGGTACTTAGAAACCACCACCTGATAGGCGGCGATGGCCTCGGGGTATTTGGTCTGTTTCTCGAGGCACTGCCCGAGATTGAACTGCGCGAGCGGGGCGATTTTGCTGAAGGGCGCGCGCTTGATAATGCCTTCGAACATTTCCTGCGCCCGGATCATCGACGGCGCGAAAGGCACGCCAAAGACTTTGCGCTTCTGTCCTTCGAGGAAAAGTTTGGCGATCTTGAACTGCGCCTCGACCACCGCATCGAAGTCATCGCCCTTCGGATATTTGGTGAGATAGACCGAGTAGGCGTCGTAGGCCTTGTCATACTCGCCGTGGGTTTCGAGCAGCATCGCCACCTTGCGCTGGGCCTTGGGCGCGAGCGCCGATTGGCCGAAATTCTTCACCAGTGCCCGGTAGGCATTGTAGGCGCGGCCCTTGTCGCCGGCGGCTTCGAGGTTCTCCGCCTTGCGCATCTGTTCGCCGGCGCTGCCTTCGATGGCCGTGTCTTCACCCTCGACGCTCCAGCCTTCGTTCGACCGATAAATCACCGCCGCCGGAGACAGGCGCGGCGCGGCGAATCCGGCGAGCAGCGTGAGCGTGGAAATGATCGCAACTTTTCGCATGAGAGCGCGCACCGTAGAGGGCGCGTCCGGCAGCGTCAAGGTGAAGCGCCGCTTCCGCGAGAAATGCGCACTTGCCACGCCCGTGCGCGGCTCAGAATCCGAGGCCCGGCGGAAGGCCCATGCCGCCGGTGAGCTTGCCCATTTCCGCCTGCGCGAGTGCCTTGCCGTCCTCGATAGCTTTCTTCACGCCGGAAAGGATCAGGTCTTCGAGCATCTCGACATCGGCGGGATCGACGACCGTCGGGTCGATCTTGATCGAAACCACATCGCCAGCGCCATTGGCGACGACCGTCACTTTGCCGCCGCCCGCCGTGGCGGTGACGGTTTTTTCTGCGAGGTCTTCCTGCGCGGCGAGCATCTTTTCCTGCATCTGCTGCGCCTGCTGCATCATTTTTTTAAGATTCATGTTCGTGAAAGGAAGGTGAGCGCGGCGGATTCTTCAACCCTCAACTTGTCGCAATCTCCGCCCTGAAAATTTCGAGCGCCTTCACGATGAGCGGGTCGTTCTTAAATTCCTCCATCGGATCGCGCGCCGCTTCGGTCTTGGTTTACGCAGCGCGGGCGGCGGG
>JANOAZ010000088.1:0-2191 GCA_031411395.1 Chthoniobacteraceae bacterium | reverse complement strand
TCGCTGGGCAGGCCCTCCGGGAGCATCTTGTTGAATTCCTGGGCATGCAAAATCTCGAGCACTTCGTCCCGGGTGCTCGCGCGCAGGAAACCGTCTTCCCAGAGCGCCCGAAACAGCCGCACGAGCCCGCACGCGGTGACGCGATTGTTGATCCCCGCCGCAAAGGCCCGCGTGTCCTCGACCCCGCGCACGATCTCCACACCTTCGATCTTCGCCTCGCTCATCATGTCTCGGACCGTCTCGATCCGCACGTAGTCGAGCAGGAGATTGGTCGCGAGATTGCTGCTGCGGGTGATCATGGCACGGGCGAGTTGGCGCACGCGCATCGAGCGCCCCCGCCGGCCGTGCACTTCGTTGTCGCCGTCACGATTCGCGGCCACGCGGAAGACCTCGCCATCGACCACACTTCGAAATCGATTGCGCACGTGCAGCGTGTCATCGAGCCGGACGCGGCCTTCCTCGGCCAGCTTGAAGACCGCGAGGAGGATCGCCACCTTGATCGTGCTGGCCGCATGGAAAAAGCGGCCGCCCTCATGGGCAAAGGACTGCCCGGATTCATAGTCGTGAAAAGCGACGGCGACGGCGTCGAATCCGGCGTCGTCCGCGATCTTCGTCACACGCTTCCGTAACGCTGCGTGTTTCATGAATGGATCATCGTAAATACAGTTCAGGCGGTGCGTATGGATTTGCAATCGCGGCATGCTGTCGGAGTATGCGGCCTGAGCTATGAGATGGCCTGCATTTCGCGAGTTCAAAACCAGCCTCGCAGTGGGCGCGGTCCTGCTGGGGCTTGCCGCGGCCACAGAGGCCAAGCCTTCAAAAAAGAAACGCCCTTCCAAGAAGGCGAAGCCGGCGCGGACCGTCCCCTCGCGTGATTCGGCCAGCGCGAAAAAGGTGCCGTCCCCCTTCGCGGCGGTGGTCATCGATGCCGGTCACGGGGGCCACGATGTGGGCGGGATTCCGCAGAATATCATTCCCGAAAAAGACGTGGCGCTGGATGTGGCGATCCGGGTGCAGAAGCATCTGGACGCCGCGGGCCTGCGCACGGTCATGACCCGCTCGGACGATACCTTCATCAGCCTCGGGGAACGGGTGCGGATCACGGACCAGGAGAAGGACGCCGTCTTCGTCAGCGTGCATTTCAATTCAGGCCTGCGGGAGGCGGCGCGTGGGATCGAAACCTTTTACGGCTCTCCGACCAGTGCGGCGCTCGCGCATCTCATCCACAAGAATCTCCTCACCGTCACCGAGAACCCCGAGCAGCGCGGTGTGAAGCCGGCCGCCTTCTGGGTCCTGCGCAAAACGAAGCTCCGCGCGGTGCTGGTCGAATGCGGCTTTCTCACCAACCCGGACGATGCCTGCGTGGCTCTGGCCGAAGACCACCGGGAGACCGTCGCCACGCAGATCGCCGCTGGGATCGTCGAGTATCGCAAATCGCTGGCTGGCGACGGAGTCGCCCTGCGCGCGGTGAGCGGAAGCGAGGCGGACAGGCAACGGAGGGTCTCGGGCCGATGACCTACGCCATAGACGATCTCGTCGAATCGATCGCCGAGGAGAAAGCCGTCGTGTTCATCGGCTCCGGAGTTTCTGCCGGAGCTGGACTTCCCGATTGGCCCCGCCTGCTTCGCGACCTCATCGAGTTAGGATTCAAGGGGCAGAACCTGGACGAGGCTGAGAGGGACGAACTGCTGGCATGGGCGGAAAAGACCGACCCGTTCCGGACATCTACTGGTCGGACCCCGACTATGTGAATGTCAAAAAGCCCGCGTGGGGGGAATCTGACTGGTGCCACACCGTGCGCCTTGATGATCCGACTTTGCAGGATCGAGCACCTTCAGCCGTCCATGCTCCGCTGAGACTCCTGGCGGCCCGAACAAAGAAGATTGAACTGCGAACCATCGGCGTCCCCCCAGAGAAGTAACTTGTACAAAATGAGGGATCACCAGCCGCCCATCGCGGATCTGGCGGGCCGAAAATTCGTCCTCTGGATTCTGGCGAGATTGGGGTTAAGACGTTTTCCATCCATGCAGAACGTCAGTCTTGCCCAGCTTGTTGCTAGAATGCGAATCACCGCCGCCGGAATGGGCTGCGCCGTGCTTTCCGCGACGCCCGCCGTCGCCGCGGAGAAGCCGGCGGATTATCAAAAGCAGATCGTGCCGCTGCTGGAAAACTACTGCTACGACTGCCACGG
>JANOAZ010000087.1:0-43079 GCA_031411395.1 Chthoniobacteraceae bacterium | reverse complement strand
GGCGATGTCGTCCTCGTTCAGCAGTGGGACGTTCAGGGCTTTGGTCAGGGACAGGAATTCGATGTGCATGGCGGTGTCGGGTTCGAGGTTCAGAGCATCGGGTTCACAGCGGGCGCGGCCTTGCGGGACGGCAGGCGTTTGAGTTCAGCGACTCGTTGTGCAAGGAAGAGCGGCTGCGGCGTGCCGCCCACGTCCAGCGTGGCGTCGGCCAGGAGTTCGGCGTCGCGCATTCGCAAGAGCAGCGTGTTGCGGGAGCGGCCCGAGAGTTCGCCGAGGCGGTGGAGCGTGACGTAGGCGGGTTTGTTGGTCGGTGTGGACATGGCGTTTTGCTCCTGCGCTCGTGTCAACACGCACAATGCCCGCGGCGAGAAAGTCGTGCCGGAACGACTTTCGCCCTTCCGCGCTCTCGCTCATGGCGCGATGAGCCGCAGTCCTGGCATCAAAACCCGGTGCCGCGAGCCTCGTTCAGCCCGCGTCTCCCGCACCACGATGCACCGTGCGGAAAACGGGACGCTTGGGACGCTTTTTCAGAACTCCCCCATGCACGTGTGCCTGCGTGTGTGCGTGTGTGCGTGTGCGCGCCCGCGCGCGCCTAGCGCGTAGGTTCCAAAACGCCGTCCCAAGCGTCCCAATTTCAACGCCGTTCATCTCCATGCAGGTGACAGGATGGGCTAAACGGCGGACGTGATCTTTCGAGCCGACGAATCGCCCCACGCTTTGGCCAATCCCTTCACACCCAGCATTTCCAGCGGCGAACGACGAAAAACGTCACCACCACCGCCACACGCGAGGTGTAAAGCACGTGCCGAAAAACGGGGGCACTTTACACCTGGCTGGCACCGCGATGAATTGCCGCTTGAGGCCCGCGAAGTAAGCGTTTATCAGGCTTTGGAGGCCACGAAGGGCACCGCGGAAGGGGATGATGGCCGTGAAAAAGGTGGAAGGTGAAAAAATCGGGCTGTCATACGATTTGAGTGATGGTCGCCTTAACCGAGTGGATTGCTCTCGCTCTTAGAAGGTTACCTAAACTCGCGTCTCGCTCGCGCCCGCTCAGGCGGCCAGTGTCCATGGCGACGTTACAGGTTCAAGACTGTGCGGCCTTTCATTCCGGCACCCGTGAGGCGTCGATTCGAATCATCACCTCGTTGCGACGCAGGAAAACGGGCGTCCATGGAGGGTCGTAGTAGGCAAAAAGCGGGTCGCCTTTTCCGGAGATCTTCTGACCCTCGAGCCACGCCGTAAGTTTCTCGATGGCCGCCTTTTCGTTCTCCGCGGTGCGGCCGCCTCCGAAGCGGAGCACGGCAAATCTCGCTGCCTCAAGTTTGCCCAGCTTCACGTTCTCGCCCGCGGGTTTTGGCACGCCCTTCTCCACAGCCTTCTGCGGCATGATGAAGCTCATCGTTTTGTTATTCGTCGCTGTGTCGATCAGGACCGGCGCGGTCATCTCGATCTTTTCCGAACCTTCATTCCTACCGGTGATAAAGCGGAACAACTGACCGAAGCTGCCGTCCATCCCTTTGTCGCTCATCGGCGTGGTCGCGATGGTGAGCGCCGGGTAGTCGCGGATCTCGAATTTCTCGTCGGTGCGGATCACTTTGTATTCGGGCGTCTCCGTCGCCGCGCGGGAAGTGCTGACGAGCCAGAAAATGGCGAGACAAACGGGCAGGGCGATGACGAGTAAAATGGGCACTTTGTAACCCTTCATGGTTTAGCAGTGGAATCGGTTGTCGGTTCGGTCATGTCGCATACACGATAACCCCTTACGTCCGCTCAAAACGCCCACTTCAAGGCCACCGCGCCAAACGCCGCCGGATCCAGATCAGTCGAGGAAATTTCCCGCGAATCTGCGTCGCGCAGCTCCAGTTCGCCGCCGAAGGACACCCCGCCGCGCACGCTCACCCGCCAGTGCTCACCGATGCGCTTTTCTACGCTCGCCGCAGCGCGCCACAGATCCAGCTCCACCTGGCGCACGCCCTTTTCCGTCTCCGCCACTTCCCACGAACTGCCGCCCGGATACGCCACCAGCGCAAACGTCCAGTCCGCGCTCGGATGCCAGCCGATTGCCACGATCGGTGGCGTCGCCTGCACGATCCACTGGTCATTCGGCCGCCAGATGAAACCGACTGCGCCCATCACCTGCGTTTCATCCAGCCCGTAGCTCGCAAAGACACCCGCCGCTAGATCGAGTCGATCGCTCCAGCGATAGCCCAGCAGGCCCAGGCCCGAAATGGTGAATGCGTCCGGGTTCACGGCCTCGAAATCCGTAGCCAGCCCCGGCGACAAAAAGCCCAGCGCCCACCACTTCGACTGCTTCGGCTGCCAGGCCAGGGTCAGGCGCGCTTCCAGCGAATGCAGATCCTTCGTCCCGAGCCCCTCGCGCCCGCCGAAGTCTGCGTGATGCCATGCGTAATCGACACCCACGCCGATCAGCAGGTCGCCCCGGTCCCACTTGCCGAGAGGCAGGACCGTGCGCGCTTCCCACATTTCCAGCCCGCTCTCGCCGCTGTCGTAGTCGAGTGTCGCTTGATACGTGGTATCGAGGGTGAAAGCCGGTGGCCCGAAGCCGAGCGCGGCCGGATCGATCAATTCGATGGCCCGCCCCGCAGGCGTCGCCGCGAGCAGGCCGAGGCAGGTGAAAAGAAAGTGGCGGGATGCATACATGGGAGCCATTCGCTAACGCACGCGTCTTGGATGCGCCACACTCTTCGGCAGCGCGAGCGGCTGACGACCAGCGGGTGCTTTCATGCTACCGCGGCGGGTCATCTTTTGGGCAGATCGTCGAACCGGCCGGGCTGAAACGGCCTCAGCCTCGCGGGCCAGCAGCGCCACGGCGGGGTGTTCGATGCGGCGCTCTGCGGTGATCAGATACAGCTGGATCTGGCACTCGTCGGTCCGTCCGAGCGAGACGAAGCCGTAGCGCTCGATGGCCTCGGGCATGACTACGGTGGGCACGACCGTCACGCCGATCCCGTCCGTCGCTACGATCTTGGCCAAGGCGGCGTCTTCAAACTCCCCGACTACGACGGGTTCGATTTGGGCGGCGCGGAACCACTTCTCCAAGTTGCGCCGCAGGGCGGTGTTCTGGGTGGGTAGGAGCATCGGCGCACCCTGCAGGTTTCGTGGAAAACGTCCGAGCAGTGATTTCGCGAGCGCAGGTGACGCACAAAAGGTTACGCCCGTCACGCCGAGTGGATGGCTGAAAGTCTTCACATGCGTGCTGGAAGGCGGCGGTTCGTCGGCCAGCAGGGCATCGAGTCGATGCGCGGCGAGTTGCCCGAGCAGGTCGTCGAGCTTTCCCTCCTGACAGGTGACGTGGACGCGTGGGACCTGCGCAAAGACCGGGCGGAGGACGTCGAGACTGAGGAGCTTTGGAAACGAATCCACGATCCCGACGTGCAGCCGCAGCGTGCGCGCGGTCGGGGCGCGCTTCGCGGTGGTGAGCAGTTCGCTCCCGAGCGCGAAGATTTCCTCGGCGTAGCCATAGATCGTCCGGCCAAAGTCGGTGAGTGCGATCGAGCGTCCGCGGCGGCGGTAGAGGGTTTCGCCGAGGGCGGCTTCGAGTTGTTTGACCTGCGCACAAATCGAGGGCTGCGAGGTGCGCAATTTTTCCGAGGCGCCGCTCACGCTGCCCTCTCGCGCCACGGCGTGAAAGTAACGGAGATGATGGTAGTTGAGCCACTCGTTGGTCAGTTCGGCGGATTCCATAAAAGCTCACGATAAGTTCGAGTATGTGTCTTTGTCGAATCCGAAAGAGGCAGCGAAGGTCGGCGCGTCATGAAACTCATCTTCACCCATCGCCATCATCAACCCTCGCCATCCTTCACCGCGCTGGTCACCCAGCGTCTCGAATCGCTGCGCGAGGCTCTCCAGATCGACGAGGCCCGCGTGCTGATCGAGCGCCGGCTCGAAGCCAGTCCGGCCTTCCGGATCACGGCCCACCTGGTGACGCCTGGTCCGGACGTCCTCGCCGAAGCCGTCGATTACACGCTGCGCGCCGCACTCGACAAAATGATCGGCCAACTCGAGGCCCGGATCGATCACCGCCATCAAAAGCGCGCCCGACGCGGCCCTAACCCGCTCAAGAAAACCGCCCCCACGCGGCACGCGTCAGTCGGCGCACGGGCCTGAACGCCGCCTGCCGCCATCACTAAACCCTCACCCGTGGCGCGGACTCCCGCTGGGAAAAGCCGCGGGGTGGACCGGCGCACCCACTCATCCTCAACATGAAAACCGAACCCGAACCCAAATCACTCACCCAAGCAGACTTCATCGAACTCATCACCCGCGGCGCGGCGCGGCTCACGCCGGACGATGTCCAGCGCCTCGTCTCCGACCTGCCGGAACTGCGCGAACGATTCGGCCGTGTCAGCGAAGCTGGACATCCCGAGGCCGAGCAGCAGTTCCACTTTCTCTCGCAGGTCGTCGAACTCGTGTGGACCGAGCAGTATCGCGTCATGCCATATGGCGCGGCGCTCGAGGCCGCGTTTGCCGTGTCCTACTTTGCCCGCGAGGGCGACCTCATCCCCGACACCCTTGGCGCGATCGGCCTCATCGACGACATCGCCGTCGCGCAGACCGTCCTGCTCAGAAACTCCGCCGCGTTCCAGGCCCTCGGCGCCGCCAACAAACTCGCGTGGCCCGCGACTTCATTCACGACCGGCAACTGATCCCCACGGGCCGCACGCCCATTCGCTCTGCACTCACTAATACCTAATGACTGATAGCCTCTGGCTCTGGACCGGCTTCAACGTCTTCGTCCTCCTCATGCTCGCGCTCGACCTCGGCGTCTTCCATCGCAAGGCGCACGTCGTCTCGTTTCGCGAAGCCATCGCCTGGACGGTCGCCTGGGTCTCGCTCGCCCTGCTTTTCAACCTCGGCGTGTGGTATTACGCCGGGCCGCAGAAGGCCTTGGAATTCACCACCGGCTACGTCATCGAATACTCGCTGAGCGTCGATAACATCTTCGTCTTCGCGATGCTCTTTTCGTATTTCGCGGTGCCGCCGATCTATCAGCACCGCGTGCTCTTCTGGGGCATCCTCGGCGCGCTGGTGATGCGCGCGATCATGATCGTGGCGGGCACGGTGCTGATCACGAAATTTGCATGGATCATCTATGTCTTCGGCGCGTTCCTCATACTTACCGGCATCAAGATGATCGTGAAACGCGAGGAGGAGATTCATCCCGAGCGCAATCCGGTAGTGCGGTGGTTTAAGAAGCTCATGCCAGTGACCAGCGACTATCGCGGCGACAAATTCTTCGTCCGCGAAAACGGCATCCGCATGGCCACCCCGCTCTTCGTCGTGCTCCTGCTGGTGGAAATCTCCGACGTGATTTTCGCGGTTGATTCCATCCCCGCGATCTTCGCCGTCACGAAGGATCCGTTCATCGTCTATACGTCGAACGTCTTCGCCATCCTCGGCCTGCGCTCGCTCTACTTCGCGCTCGCGGGAGTGTTGGACAAATTCCACTACCTCAAGATCGGTCTCGGCGTTGTGCTGACCTTCGTCGGCGTGAAGATGTTGCTCGGGCATACCGCTTACAAGATCGACACACTCATCTCGCTCGGCGTGATCGTCGCCGTGCTGGCCACCTCGATCATCGTCTCTCTGCTGCGCCCGAAGAATGCCACGCTGCACCTCGGCCACGCGCCGCCTCCGGCACCGACGCAGCCGTGATGAGTCTCGCTTTCGGCAGCCGCATGACCGGCATGGCGCAGCACATTATCGGAACAAAAACGTTCCGCGGGACGATCATTGCCGTGATCCTCTTCGCGGGCGTCCTGGCCGGAGTGGAGACGAACGCCGCCTTCGTCGCGCAACACCGCGCGCTCCTCCACGCGCTCGATGCCGCGGTGCTTGCCGTCTTCATCCTCGAGATCGCGCTCAAGCTCGCCGCGCACGGGCGCCGCCCGCTGGATTACTTCCGCGACGGCTGGAACGTGTTCGACTTCTTCATCGTTGCGCTCTGCCTGCTGCCTGTCGGCGGGCCTTTCGCCACAGTGCTGCGCCTTGCCCGCACGCTGCGGCTGCTGCGGCTCGTCAGCGCGCTGCCGAAGCTTCAGCTCCTCGTCGGCGCGCTGCTGCACAGCCTCAGTTCGATGGGCTACGTGAGTTTGCTGCTCGGCTTGGTCTTTTACATCTACGCGGTCGCAGGGATTCACCTCTTCGGCCCGCACGCACCGCAGCATTTCGGCTCACTGCCGGTCGCCTTGATGTCGCTTTTTCAAATAATCACGCTCGATGACTGGAGGACGATGTATGACGGGGCGCGCGCGGCGGCGCCCATTGCGGCGACGATCTATTTCGTCAGCTTCATCCTGCTCGGCACGATGATCATGCTGAACCTTTTCATCGGCGTGGTCATGAACAGCATGGCCGAGATGCACGTTGAACTTGAAGAGCGCAAACGAGCCCGCGCCGCCGGATAATTCGAAGTCTCCCCTGTCATCGCCTCAACAAATTTATGACCACACTGACCACCTCCGAAACCGAAGCTATCCTCACCCTCTGCCTGATCGCGTCCTTTGCCGACGGCGACAAACATGAGCGGGAGCGGCAGCAACTGAAAAAGATCACCGAGTCGCTCGCCGGCGGGGAGGTGGACGTGACCGCGCTCTATCAGCAAGTGCTGCTCAACAAGCCCGATGTCGCCGCAGTCGCCGCGCGCTTGTCCTCGTCCGGTGCCCGCCAGCTTGCTTACGAAATAGCCGTGTGCGTGTGCGACGCGGATGACGTGTGCAACGCCGCTGAGCAACAATTCCTCGACGAACTCCGCAGCGCCCTCGCTTTGCCCGCCGCCAGCACACAGCCTTTGGAGGCTGAAGGCGCCGCGCTCGCCACCATTCCCGTGGCCTCGCCAGCGCCCGCGCAATCCGAGGAGACCGATGCCATGATCCTGCGCTATGCCATTGTCGGCGGCGCGTTGGAGCTGCTCCCGCAGACCATGGCCACGCTCGCCATCGTGCCCATGCAGACCAAAATGGTCTATCGCATCGGCAGCCAGCGCGGCGTCGAACTCGACCGCAAATCCATCGTCGAATTCATGGGCACCGTCGGCATCGGCCTCGCCTCGCAAGTATTCGAAGGCTTCGCGCGGCGGCTGACTAAGGGACTCGGCAAAACCTTCGCCGGCACGATGGGCGGCAAGATCGGGGACGCGGTCGGCGGCATCGCCATGTCCTTCGGCGCCACCTACGCGCTCGGGCAACTGGCCAAGCTCTACTACGACAGCGGCCGCAGCCTGAACATGGAGACACTCAAAGCCAAATACCGGCCGCTGCTCGCCGAAGGAAAAGCGCTCGCTCAAAAATACACCGCGCAGATCACCCAGCAGAGCCAGCAACTCCAGGGCGGCGGGATCGCCTCACTGCTCAAGGGCGTGATCTAACGTGGAAATATTCGACGCGATCCGGGCCAACCTGCTCTCGCCCGCAGTTCTCTTTTTCGTGCTCGGCCTCATCGCCGCGCTGACCAAAAGCGACCTGAAATTTCCCGAGCCGCTCTACGTCGGCCTCACGATCTATCTGCTCATCGCAATCGGTTTCAAAGGCGGGGTCGCCGTCGCGGAAGCTGGCCTTGCCAAAGTCTGGCTGCCCGCGATCGCCGCGATGATCCTCGGTGCCCTCATTCCGCTGTGGACGTATCCCGTGCTGCGGTTCGGAGGAAAACTTCCCGGGGTCGATGCCGCCGCCATCGCCGCCCACTACGGCTCGGTCAGCGCCGTCACCTTCATCGCCGCGACGAACTACATGAAGGCCATCGAGCAACCCTTCGAGAACTACGCCACCGCCTTCCTCGCCGTCATGGAAGCTCCCGCCATTCTCGTTGGCGTGGTGCTCGGGAAAATAGCCTTGGAAAAGGCCGGAGCATCATCGAGCGCATCGCTCCGCACCGCGGTGCATGAGGCGCTCTTTGGCCGCAGCATCTTCCTGCTCGTTGGCGCACTCGTGGTGGGATTTCTCTGCGGCGAACCCGGGATGAAAAAGGTCGAACCGTTCTTCGTCACCCCATTTCAAGGCGTGCTCGCGCTCTTCCTCCTCGAGATGGGCGTCGTCGCGGGCCGGCGCCTGGGCGATCTGCGGAAAGTCGGCCCATTTCTCCTGGGCTTCGGCATCCTCGTGCCGCTGGTCAACGGTGCCCTCGGGGTGCTCCTCGGGAAATTCACCGGCCTCAGCCTCGGCGGCGCGACCCTGCTCGGTGTCCTCTCCGCGAGCGCCTCCTACATCGCCGCACCCGCCGCCATCCGCATGTCGCTGCCCGAAGCCAACCCCACGCTTTACCTCACCGCCTCGCTCGCCATCACCTTTCCCTTCAATATCACCCTCGGCATCCCGATCTACCTCGCGATCGCCCGCGCGCTTTACCCCTGACGCCATGACCACCCACCCGATGAAACTCGTGACCATCGTCTGCGAAGCCTACGCGCTCGATCCGGTGAAGAAGGTGCTCCGCGAAGTCGGCGCGCACGGCTGGACGCACTTCACGGTCGAGGGCGCCGGAGAAGGCGGCGAGCGCACCGGCGAGATGAAGGAGTTCGCCAACGTGCAGATCGAAGTCGTCCTGCAACCCGCCGCGGCCCAGGCGTTGCTTGCACGGGTGGAAAGCGAACTCTTTCCCCGTTACGGCATGATCGCCTTCGAATCCGACGTGCGCGTGATGCGGACGGGGAAATTCTGAGGCCACCGTGGTAAACACCACATCCGAAGGGCCGGATTCCTCGTTTAACAGCCGGATTTGCCCTTCGATTTCAGCGCCGAGGGTGGATGGATAGGCGCTCTTCTCAGATTCGCGAACGCCTCCCGATTCCAACGCGCGAAACGCCCACTGGCTCGGAGCCAGCAGGCGCTTGCGTTCAGCGGCGACGGTTCAGCTCTCCGGCAGCTCGTCGAATAGGCCGGGCTGGAACGGTTTCAAAGCACGCTGCTCCTCGCGGAAGAAGTCGGCCTTGGTTTTGCCCTTTCGCTTCCCCTTGAGCGTGTGGCAGTCGAACGCGTAGTCGGGGACTTGCTCCTTTCCCGCCTTGAGCAACTCGGCAGCGAGCTTGTCGGCGTCGATGCCGGCGAGCGCGTCATAGACGAAGTTCTGCAAGTGGTCGTCACTCGCGGCGACCACGGCCTCGATCTGCTCGGCGTTTGCTTCCGGCCACGCGGAACTGACCACGCGAGACGGCTGCGCCTTCTGCCCTCGCTGCCACGCGCACGCCTCCGAGTTCGCGATGGCTTTCTCAATCTCGCCCGCGGGCACGTCGCGCCCGCATCCGGCCACGGACGCGGCAATGAGCGCCGCCATCTCGCCCTTGTCGGGATAGAACGCGTGCAGCACGCGAGCGAGGCGGAACAGGTGGTTATGCACGCCCGAGCCCGCGGCGGGGCACGACGCGAGCAGATCGAGCACGAAGCGCGGGAGCTGGCTCAGTTGCGCCAAGACGTGTCTGCGGGCATCATGCCTACGGTGTCGGCATCAATCAGGACGCGGCAGGCATCCATCAGCCAGCCCGCCGTCTTCTCGTTGGCCGGCGTCACCGCATAGCTCGCCCATCCGTTGTTCGATGCCTTCGCGAACCCGGCCCACACGATCACGGCCACGAACTGGTCGCCGTCCTTCGTAATGACGGATGCGCCCCGCTGGCCCATGCCGTTGCGCACCGCCGCGCTCAACTGCTCGAGCACGCCCAGGCGCAGCGCCGTGGCCTGCACGCGCAGGTCATCCTCGTCCGTCACGATGCGCTCGCCGCCCGGACACTCCATCACTTTGACACGCTCAGACATGCGGAGGCTCCGGCGTTGGGGTTTCCGAGTGTTCATCATGGCAGCCGCCCGTCTCTTCGGAGGCGGGCGGTTTCTTTTTGGCCCGGTTCCGCCAGTGGTCCTTGCGCTGCGCTTCGGCGTAAATCGCCCTCGCCGACTCGCGTTTCATAAGCGCGTTTCGGATGCCCAGCGAATCTCCGTAGTTGCGAACCATTTTCGACAAGGCGGCGCGGGTGACGCACAGTTGGGGCGCGAGCTCCGCCAGCGAGACATGGCCCAGCAATTCGGGGCGCATGAGCCAGGTCAGGCAGATGAATCGCCGGAACGCCAAATCGAGCTTCACCGGCGCGTTCGTTCCTTCGCGCTGCGCAAAGACCAACGCGAATACGCCGCGCATCACTTCCGCGCAGGCGGCAAGATCGTTGCTGGTGTCGGCGTCGGCCTCACCATCGATCAGAGCCGCCATGTCCGGCTCGAAGCTCGGCTCCGGCGTGCGCTCGCCATGATCGCCGACCCAGCCGTATTTTTCGGTGACGGCGCTCATTGCGACACGGCTGTTTTGCGCCGCTGCTGCCGCTCGATGTGAGACGAGAGGCGGCGCTTGTTGCGGATGAATGCCTCGACCTCAGCGAGGTCGTAGCGGACGGTGGAGCCGAGCAGGATGTGCGGCAAACCTGCCTGCCGCAAATTGTAGATATGCCTGCCGCTGATCTGGAGATGGTCGGCAAGTTGCCGTTCCGAGAGCCACGTTTTTGTGCGGGTTAATTCGCTTGAGTTCACCCATCTGTCGCGATGTCAACTTGCGGTGCGACATGTTACATTTTTACTCTGGAATATGCCGAAACGGCCAAAACTCCTGACTTGCCCGGAAATCGCCCGCCGCATTGGCCGCTCGCGGGGCCACGTTGCACGGTAGCGCTTGAAGATGATGGCGGGGGAATTGCCTGCCTCCAGCGCCACGGCATCGGCGCTCTTCACAATGGGTAGCCGATCGCTGATGTAGGAGTGGCGCAGGACATTGCGCGGCCATTCGATGCCGAGCTTCGCGGCGAGTGCGGACACATCGCGGTACAGTTCCGGCGTGTGGATGACCGGCCCGATGCGAGCGAGAGGCGCGATCCACGCGCGGAGATTCTCGCTCACGGGCACGATTCGGCGGGATGCTGTCTTCGCCTGACCCGCACGAATCTCGATAATGCCGCGCTCGAAATTGATCGCGCTCCATTCGAGCCGCGCGATTTCCGCGGAGCGCAGGCCGGCAAAGGCGCCGATGGCGAGGAAGGGGATGAGTTGCGGCGGCGCAGCGTTCAGGAGTTTGCGCATCACCGCAGGCTCGAAGATCACGGTGTCGGTGTCGCCGACCTCCGATTTGTTCAGTGCATCGGCTTCGGTGATTTCGTTCTTCGGCAGATACGACCGGCTCTTGGCGAACGAGAACAGCGTGCGCACGGAGGTGAGCGTCCCGTTGCGCGTGCGAGGCGCGACCTTGAGGCTTCGCAGCCATTCGTCGATCTGCTCCGATTTCACGTGGAGGATCGGGCAGCGGAAGAACTCCGTGAACCGATTCAGATCGCTGCGGAGCTGCGCGAGGTAGCGTTTGCTCACACCGTCCTCCTCCTTCGCCGCCATGAATTCCTTCACCACATCCGCCACGCTCGCTCCCATACGGAGGCCGTTGGTTCTGCGGACGTGCTCCTCGATCGCCGAGAGCAAGGGTGAGCCGCCGAGCAGTTCGCGGCACCGCACATATTCCTCCACCTTGGCGACCAGTGGAACCGAAAGGCTTCCAAGCAGGGACGTGGCCGCGTGGTAATTCTGCCGGTCTGCGACGCGCATGTCCGCCACCTCCGTGAGGCCCTGCTGAATCTTCATCGCCGCCGTGCACGCTACTTCCGTTGCCTTTGCGAGGGAATCGAAGGTCCGCCGAATGCGGCGGCCGTTCTGATAGAAAGAGACGTGAACCTCGTGTCGCCACGGACACACCCTTGGTAAATCGTCACGTGCGCCGAACCGAATTTCACACGGACCACCTTCCGTCCGGCCCGCATCCGGCCCGATTTTGTCATGCAGTTGTCATGCACGCCCCTTTTTGGCGTGTCAACCGGTGGAGCAGATACAACGTAACCCTCTGAGAGAGAGTTGGTTGCGGGGGTAGGATTTGAACCTACGACCTTCAGGTTATGAGCCTGACGAGCTACCGGGCTGCTCCACCCCGCGATTGAGGAGGCCAAGGTAGTCGCGGACGTTCCTGCGGCAAGCGCTTTCTTTTGCGAATCGAAAATTCCGCAGGGTCAGCCGCGGTCCACGCTGTATTTGCCGGGGCCGATGAAGATGAGCGCGATGAAGACGAGCGCGAGTTCCAGCGGATGCGATGCCTCGCCCCAGCCGTGCAGGCGGTATTGCATCACGGTCGCCACGGCGAGGGTGATGGAGATCATGAGGCAGGAGGGACGGAAGATCAGCCCGAAGATTACAAGGCCCATGCCGATGGTCTCGGAAAACGCGGCCATGAAACCCCAGAAGCCGGGCCAGAAGGTGATCCCGAGGTGTTTCATCGCGCCGCCGAGCACTTTCCACTTCACGAGGCCGCCGGCGAGCTTGGGCCAGCCGTGGATCCAGATGAAAAAGCCCCCGAGGAAGAGGCGCAGAAAGAGCAGGGCCACGTCGTTGAAGTTGGAGAGGTTTTTCCACATGGGCGCGCACGGTAGCGAGCGGCGCTGCGGGCTCGCGAGTCTAAAAGAGGATCATCCGCAGTGACGCGATGGTGGCAAAGAGAAGGAGCAGTGCTTCAAACAAGCTCTGCGGAATGACGCGCATGAGGCGCTGGCCGGTGAAGATGCCCACGGCGATGAGGGGGATGAGGAGCAGATTGAAGAGCAGGGTCATGCCGTGGATGAGACCGAGTTGCGCGCTGAAGGGGACTTTGAAAACGTTGACGATGAGGAAGAACCAGGAGCTCGTGCCGACGAGGGCAAACTTCGGGGTGTTGATGGCGAGTAAGTAGAGGCCCATGACGGGGCCGGCGGCGTTGGCGAGCATGGTGGCGACGCCGGTGGCGAAGCCCATGGTGCGCGCGAATGGGACGGAATGCGGCACGCTGGCGTACCACTCGGGGCGCCATCGCCGGGCGGCCTGGAGGAGGACCATGGCGAGGACGATCCAGCCGATGATGGGACGAAAGGCGCCGCCGGGCAGCCAGCGCATGAGCAGGTAGGCGGCGACGATGCCGATCGCGGTGGGCGGGAGCATGCGCCGAATCAGCTCCCATCGGGCGTGCTGGTGGAAGACGCGGACGGACAGGATATCCCCGCAAATGAGCATCGGGAGGAGGGCGCCGGTGGATTCACGGGCGCCGAAGAGATGGGCCATGATGATGACGGTGAGAAGGCCGGCGCCAGGGAAGCCGCTTTTTGAAAAACCGATGCAGAATGCCGCGAGACCGGCGAGGAGCCACTGTGCGGCGGTGAAATGAGGAAGCATTATCCGGGGCGCGAGGGTTTCAGCGCGGGCATCGGGAGGCAAGCCGGGAAGCGCGAACAGGGTAAGTGGAAGGGGCGGCTACGCGCATTTCCCGTGAGCGAAAAAAATCCTGTGAATGTGATAAAAAATTCTTACCGCCCCTTGATTTCGTTCTTCGAATCACCATAGTGCGCTCCGATTTCCCTTCACCCCCTTCTCATGGACTCCCTATCCCGCCCGTTTCTGCTGCTTTTTCTCGCTGCGGCGACCGCTTTCTCCGCTGATCCCGCGATCGACGATCCCCTCACGAATCCCCCGAATTTTCCGCGTGTATTCCCGGTCGGAAAGACGCTGATCTTCCCGATCACGGCGACGGATACGGATGGCGATCCACTGGCCTTCAAAGTCACGAGCAACAATCCCAAGGTGCTGGTCCGCGCGAAGACCGGCGAACCTTCGCTCAAGTTGGCGGTGACCTACGGATCGCCGTCGCAGTCTGGGGAAATGGTGTTCGCGCTTTTCCGGGAATGGACGCCGATCACGAGCGCTTTCATCGGCGGGTTTGCCCAGGCGGGTTTTTACAACGGCGTGAAGTTTCACCGCGTCGTCAATGGATTTATGCTTCAAGGTGGCGACCCGCTCGGAACGGGATCGGGCGGTCCGGGAATGACGGGCGGTGACGCGGCGACCGCGTTCAAGTTCGAGAATGAGTTCCAGCCGGGGTTGATCTTTTCGGGACGGGGACAATTCGCAATGGCCAATGCCGGTTATGAAGGGGATTTCGATGCCACCAATGGTTCGCAGTTTTTCGTCACGCTGGGTCAGCCGAGGTTTCTCGATTTCAAACATACGATTGCGGGCCAGTTGCTGCGGGGGTGGACGACGGTGGATGCGATCGCCACCGTCCCGGTCCATAACAATACCGGCGTCCCGCCAGAGCAGAGCGTTCCTGATACCGATGTCGTGATCACGTCTGCCACGGTGGAGCCGAACAATCACGACGCCGTGCTGATGATCAGCGCGACGGGGCTGGCGACCAACGCCGTAATCACGGTGACCGCGACCGATCCGACGGGTGGGATCTCGACGAAGAGCTTCACCGTGTCGGCGGTGGCTGACACGTCGAACAGCCCGCCGGTGGTTTATGGTGTGCCGCCGCAAACGGTTCCGAAAGATGCGCAATTGAATTTCGGGGTCCGTAGTTTCGACCTGGAGTCAGACTATCTGTTCCTTCGCCACTTTCGGATCGGGGCGACGGCTTTTAATACGCTGAGTTCCGAGTCGGGCTCGGTCGCCGCGATCAAGGGGAATCCTGGCTACGAGGGCCCGGCCAAACTGGGCCTGTACATTTCGCAATTCGATATGCTCTCGGGGCAGGAGGAGGGGCTGGCGGCGCAAAATTTCGGGCTGATCGGGATCGGCGATCGCGCCATCACGTCATCCCCCGTCACGGTGAAGGGAACGCCCGGGGCGGCCTTCACGGGCACGGTCGCGCGGTTCAAGGATTCCGATATCACGGGAAGCGCGGCGAATTTCACCGCCGTGGTGAACTGGGGCGACGGCACGCCGGAGCAGGCGGGCATCGTGGCGCACGACAGCACCGTCCCCGGCTCCAGCACCTTCGCCGTGAGCGGCACGCACACGTACGCGAGGGCGGGCATCTACACGATCAAGGTGACGGCGACGGGAAACAAAGGGGCCGTGGGCATCGCGCGCACGATGGCGATCATCAATGCGGGACCGATCGTGGCGGTGGGACAGCAGTTCGATGTGAAAGGACCGACCGCGGCCAATCGCGTGCTCGCGACCTTCACCGACAGCGGCACGCCGGCGCGTCCCACCGACTACACGGCCACGGTGGACTGGGGCGACGGCGTGACGACCAAGGGCGTGGTCGCGAAAGTGGCCACCGGCTTCGTGGTGCGCGGCACCCACGTTTACAAGGACACCGAACCGTTTGCGATCTCCGTGCGGATTCACAAAGCGGGCACAGCGCCGACGGCGGACGCCTACGCGTGGTCCACGGCGAACGTCTTCGGCTTCGCTGCTCCGCAGCATTTGCCGCCGTTTCCGATGGCGCATCTCCTCGGGGCGTGGAATTCCGGTCCTACCAAACAGATCAATGCGGGAATCACGGGCACGACGATTCCCGACGCGACGAAGCTCAAGGAGGTTTTCACCGGAGCGTTTATCGTTCTCAATTCCGGCACCAAGACGTCTCCGGCGGCGAAGCTTCGCTACTGGTTGTCGGATGACACGATTGTCGATGGGAACGACACCCCGCTCCTGACCAACGGCTTGTCGGTGATCGATGTCTCCCCGTTCGCCGCGGGCCTGGGTGGCACCGGGCAGTTCACCATCGCCCTGCCCAATGCCGTGACCGGCGTCGGAAAATATCTCCTCGGGCAGCTCATTTATTCCGATCCGATCATTGATGCTTCCAGAGTGGATAAGGTGGCTGCTGTCCCAATCAGCGGCGTTTACCCATTCAATTTCGTCTCCACGGTCGGGCAGGATGGGAATGGACGTCTCTACACGAGCGAGGCTGGGGGGACGATCAAGTTTCACGTCTTGCTCGACACGCAACCCGCGGCCGGCACGAGCGTGACCATCGCCCTTGCCTGCCTGAAGCCGAATGAAAATCCGGAGGTCGTCTCCCCCGAGGCCACCGTCTCACCCGCGTCGATCACCTTCACCCCGGCCAACTGGAATACCGCGGTCCAGGTCACAGTCACCGGGGCCAATGACAGCACCGCGGATGGCAGCCAGTTCTTTAACCTCGTCATCCGAAAACCGACGGGCACCGATGCGAGATTCACTCGCGGGAATCCGTTCGTCTTCACCTTTGGAAATACCGACAACGACTGACATGAAACGCCGACCTTCCCTCCTCAAAAAAATCTGGCGTAAACTCGTCACTCCCAAGCCGGCGCCCGCGGTGAAAACGCGAGTGCCCGCGCGCAAAGTCGGATCTTCGCTCGAGTCGCTCGAGGGCCGCATCTCACCGGCGGCGCTGATCAATCCGACCACGTTGATGTACAAGGACATCGATGGCGACACCGTCACGGTGAAGTTCACGAAGTCCATCTTCACGACCACCCCCGCGGGCGTGGCGATCGCGAATAACGTGTTCAAGTTCAGCGACGCCTCGAACGTGGCGATCGCCAACGCGGTGACCGTCGGGCCATTCGTCGCGGCGAATGAGACCCCGGAACAGCTCACCCTGATCAATCTCACCGTCGCGCCGACCAGCGCGGGGAAGAACCTCGCGATCGGGACCGGCATCGCCATTACCACGCTCAAAGTGGGCACGACCAACGGAGTCTCCGATGTCGGCTACATCAATGCGACCGGCCTGCCGCTCGGTGCGGTGAGCATCAGCGGCGATCTCGGCCAGATCGATGCGGGTTCGTCTGCTGTGCTGATCGGCCTTGCTTCGCTCAAAACGAAGACCCTCGGCGTCCACGATCCGGCCAACAACCAGCCCGCGGTCGGTCGCAGCCTGGTAAGCAATATCACCGGGGCGCTCGGCTCGCTCACGGTGACCGGCGACATGAACACGGCGAGCATCGTGGTCGAGAGCGGATTCAACGCGCAGGGTCAACTGACGACGATCGGCAAAATCGGCGCGGTCACGATCGGCGGTTCCCTGAAGGGACGCGCGGCTACGGAAGGGGCGAGCAACAGCACGGGATTGATCAATTCGGCCACGGACATCGGCGCGGTGAAGATCGGCACGCTGATCACGGACGGAATCGTGGGGGGTGGCGGCACAGACGCAGGGAGCATCCAGGCAGGGGGAAAGATCGCCAGCCTCACGGTGAGCGGCGAGGTCAAAGGCGGGACGGGGACTGGCAGCGGGTCGGTCGTGGCGGTCGGCTCGCTCGGCCCGGTGAGCATCAAGAGCCATCTGAGCGGCGGTACGGGGAAAGAGTCCGCGGTGATTTCCGGCTTTGGCATCGGCGCGGTCACAATTGGCGGTTCGATCCGCGGCGGCGCCGACGCGGGCTCCGGGGTGATCTCCAGTTTGCAGAATATCGGCGCGGTGAAAGTGACCGGAGATATCGACGGCTCATTCGCCGGCACGACCGCCAATTCGGTCGGTGCGGCGAGCATTCGTGCGCTCGGAACCATGGGCGGCGTGACTGTCGTCGGAAAACTCATGGGCGGCGCGGGCATTGGGTCCGGCACCATCGAGAGCGGCACGGACATGGGCGCGGTTTCGGTGAATGCGATCCTCGGCGGGGCCGGACAAAACTCCGGTTCGATCTTCGCGGGCGGCAAGATTTTGACCACGATCTCGACCAAGGTGGCGGGGAAAACCAAGTCCAGTTCCTTTGGCATCACGGTGAAGGGCGATGTGATGGGCGGTTCCGGCGCGGGCTCGGGCTCGGTCTTCAGTGGCACGGACGAGGCTCGGATCGGCGACCTCGGTCCGGTGACCATCGGTGGCCGGCTCATCGGCGGTGCGCAGGACAATTCAGGCTCGATCCAATCCGGTGGAAAACTCGCCAGTGTGCTCATAGGACCCGCCGCCGTGCCGCTCGTGCAGGCGGTGGGCCTCGAAGGTGCGGGCGGGAAATACAGCGGCTCGATCCTCAGCCGCGGTGCACTGGGCGCGGTGAAAATCTCCGGGCATGTGCAGGGTGGCACCGGCGACTTCAGCGGCTTGATTTGGAGCCGGGATGTGGTCAATGCGACGGGCGAGATCGCGGGGAACCTCGGCGCGGTGACGGTGACCGGGCATGTCTTCGGAGGCGGAGGCGCTGACTCCGGGCAAATCCGTGCCGATGGCAAGCTGGCGAGCGCCACGATCGGCGAACTCAAGGGCGGGAACGGAAACCGCAGCGGCAGCATTCTCGCCGGACAGGGGATTGTAACTCCCGGGCTCGTTGGCGCGGTCACCGTGAAGGGCGCATTTACGGGCGGCGCCGGCACGCAGTCGGGCAACATTATTTCCGAAGGCAAGATCACCAGCGTGCTGGTCACGGACATCGCGACGAATGCCGCGATTCGTTCAGGCGACGACATCGGGTCGGTCACCTTCAACAAGGCCATCACCGGGGTCCTCGTCTCCGCGCGCGGAATGGCAATCCAGGGAGCCACGGCCGATCTCGCGATCGCGAAGATCTCCGTCCTCGGCGACGCAACGGGGGCGCGCTTCCTCGGCGGTTACGACACGGCGCTCGTGGCCTCGAATCCCGATGCGCAAATCGGCTCGGTCTACGTGAAGGGCAACTGGAGCGGTGGTGACATCGTGGCCGGCGTGGTCGATGGCGGCGCCGCAGGCTTCGGTACTACTGGCGATGTTAAAATCACCGGCGCAGACAAACCGACGATCGTCTCGCAGATCGCGAGCATCATCATCGGCGGCACCGTCACGAGCACCGCGAGCGGCACCGATCACTTCGGCTTCACCGCGCAGAAGATCGTGGCGCTGAAAGTCGGCGTCACGCCCTTCGTCTTCACGGCCGCCACGGGTGAGTCCCGAGACATTCCTGGAACCGACGTCACTGCGCGAGAGGTTCCTTTGTAAGTCGGATCCAAACCAGTCATCCGCTACTCTCAGGCCGATGTCATCGCCAACTCGCCTCTTCTCCCAAATCGAGCCGCTCGAAGCTCGTATCGCTCCAGCGGCGGTGATCAACAATCCGCTCCCGGACATCGTCGCCGGTGTCGGCAAGACCGGCGCATTCGTCGATCTCTCGCAACTGACCGCGGCGCTTTCGCCGAGTGCCTATCACACCACGGTTCGTTTCATCACCAACTACGACACCGACGCGGCCACCGCAGGCATCCAGGCGGGTGAAATTGTCATCGAGCTTTACGACGATGTGGCGCCTCTCACGGTGCAAAACTTCCTCTCCTACGTAAACAACGCGAACGCGCGAGGCGACTACGACGGGACGCTTTTCCACCGCGCAGTGCCGGGATTCGTCCTTCAGGGCGGTGGCTACGAAGCGGCCACCCCGAAGGTCCACATTCCGGTTTCCACGCCGGTGCATAATGAGGCCAATATCGTCAATCGTCCCAATGTCGAAGGCACGGTCTCGATGGCCAAGGCCGGAGGGGACCCGAATTCGGCAACGAGCGAGTGGTTTGTCAATCTCGCGGATAATAGCGCAGGCAAGCCCAACGATCTCGACAGCCAGAATGGTGGCTTCACTGTCTTCGGGAAAGTAACGGCCGGCAGTCTCGCGCTCGCCAAGTCGATCACCAGTCTCCCGTTGGTCAACGTCGGGCTCGGCGCCTCGACACCCGCTCAGGGAGGACGTCCCATCAGCGTGGTGGATGCCATCGTAACTCCACCCACTCCCGCCTCGACCGCGGGTCTCACTTACACGATCGAATCGGTAACTCCCACCGCGGGATCTCCGGCCGACCTTTTTACCTCGTCTCTCAACGGCGCGCAACTGACTCTTAGCTATGGCGCAGGTAAGAGCGGCACCGCCGACGTGACGGTTTCCGTGGATGACGGAACGGGACCCACGACGGATACTTTCACTGTCGATGTCCGGCCCAATTTCGCGGTGAAGCTGACTGGGGACTCTCTGCCCAGATTTCTTGTTCCTGGTGACGCAGGTTTCTTGAAGTTTGAGGTCGCCAACTCCGGCGCCGTCGCCGGTGCCGGAACGGTGAATGTCTATCTCGCCAAGCAGACGGTAACAAAGAATAGCTTTGGCCAGATCCTCACCTTCGCGGATGCAAACCCCGCCGCGCTAATCCCACTCGGCACGACAGGTTCGCTGGCGTTCAACCTGGCTAGTGGGAAAACGAAGACTTTTCCGATTCCGGTAAAACTTTCTTTCGATCCGTTTAGTAACGATGAGGCAATTTATCGCGTAGTTACCGAAGTGGTCCCTGCCGATACCGCGTTGACCGTGGAGGAGCGTTTCACCGACGATAACAAGCCTGCGGCGGTGTCGGCGCACGACGCCGTTAATAAGTTTGGCACCTTGAGTGACATCAACTTTGGAACCCGCGCCAACGTCGTGCTGAAATACACGGGAAAAAACACGCTCGGGCAATCGGGAATCGCAACATGGACGATGGTCGGCCCCGGCACGGGAACCGTCGGTTTCGATGCGATGCACGAAGACGTGAGCCTTGCCATGCAAGGCACTGGCCTGGCCTCGACGGTGACGGCCGCCTTCTCCAAGCCTGGCACCCACATCGGTTTGCAAAGTATTCAAGCCAGCAACCCGCTCGGCGCGGCGAATCTCGCGTCCGTCGATGTCTCCGGCCTGATTGTGTTGAGCAGCGGAATCAAGACGCTGAACCTCGGCGACCTGAGCGGCGAATCGCTTTTGCTCATCGGAGCGATCCTGCCCGACAACGCAATGAAAGCGGCGATCACGCTGCGCAACGTCACGGATTTCTCGATCGAGAGCGCAATGCCGCTCGCGTCGCTCAGCGTGGCGAGTTGGAAGGACACGGGGGGATCGATCGCCGACGCGGTCACTGCGCCTTCGCTCGGGACGCTCCGGTCCGCCGGGGACTTCGAGGCGGATGTTTCGCTGACTGATGGGGTTCCGACCACCTCCATCACCGTCATCGGGAAACTGCAAAACTCGACGATCACCACGACGGCGGGCATCGGCACCGTCACACTGGGCGCGATGCTGGACAGCAAACTCCTGGTGGGCGTGTCTTCCATCCCGACGAATGTCAGTGATTTCAGCGATCCGTTCGCCATTCAGAGTTTCACCATCCTCGGCGGCCCTGCCGTTCCGAGCGGATCACTCTTCAGCAATTCGCAGGTGGCCGCACAGACTATCGGCGCGATCAAGGTCCAAAGGGTGGCGACGACGAGTGGAAGCGGCGACTTCGGTTTCATCGCCGATGTTATTCGGAGCTACTCGCGCATCGGCGGGCCGACCAAGACGAACGTCCTGCTTCCCCAGACGTTCGACGATCTTCCCGGCGACTACGTGGTGAAGGTTCTTTAGCCGCGCGCTTCTTGTAAAAAATACCGAGCGGCCGAGTCCGAAGATCCGACCGCCCGGTAGCCCATGAAAAAGTGTGATTAGCGGCGGGTCGAGGCGACCGAGGCGACCGAAGCGTTGGCGGTGGCGGTGCTGGCGAGCATCAGGCTGGTGGCGGCGTGGCGGTAGGTGCCGGTTTTCGCGTAGGAATAAAGGGGGACGTAGTCGCCTTGCGAGACGTTCTCCATCGGGATCGGCTTCCAGTTCAGCGTGCAGTCGAGGATGAACCAGCGGCCCTCCGTCTGCCACATCACCCACGCGTGGCTGATGTTCGAACTCCGCTTCATTTTCCCGATCACGAAGCGAGCGGATGAATCCTTGAGCTGGTCGCAGAGCCAGAGCGCCTTGTCTTTGCAGTCGCCGGAGCGGCGGCGGGCGGTTTCCGCGGGGAGCATGGGGTTGTAGGGATCGCTGTGAACGTAGCGGAATGACCGGCCCTGTTGCATCAACTGGGCGACCCGGTCCATGTCCGCCTTTTGATTTGGTACCGCGCTGAGGATGCGTTTCACCGGACGCATGTAGGCGTCGTAGGGTGTGTAACCCGCGGTGGAGCCGAGATCGACCGGCTTGGCGAAGAGAGAGCCAGCGGAGACGAGGGCCAGGGCGAAGCTGAGAAGTTTCATTGGGCTGTCTAGTGAGAATTTCTATAACAACCATAAGCGCGAGGCATGCCACCGAGCGGCAGACTCCCAAAGTTTTCGCAGGATTCGTCCTCCCCGCGGTCGTGCGGCACCTACGGACATTCGGGATACTCTGAGGCGGCCGTTCTTTCGTACCCGGCGCGCAAGACCCGGTTCCCATCGAACCGGGAATGCCGGTGAGCGGTTCGCATTTCTGAGAGGGCGAATGGGAAGGCCCGCCGCGCGCAGCGCGACCCAAAACCCGTCATTCTGAGGAACGAAGAACCACTGATCTCTGCGGGCGGAGGCGGTGCGGAGCGACGAGCGCGTGCGGTTGGCTCCGCACCGCCGCTGCCCACAGAGGTCAGCTGTCCTTCGCAAGCTCAGGACGACGTTGTTTCGATGCGGCGCTGCGCGCCAGGCCGGGCATCTGACTCATCCGTTGCGTTGAATTCCCTCGGCCGATCCCCATGCATCGCGTCGATTCAGCCCACCTGACCGCGAGTTGCCTGCCGCCGCCAACTCCAGCATTGCCAAGGCCGGACACCCGCCGTTGAATCCCCGCGCCCCGCTTAATGAAGCTCCGAAATCAACTGCTCGCCCTCTGCTGTTTGCTGATTTTCGCGGGTTTCGGATTCCTCTACGTGACCAATTGGGTGGTCCAGAAACCTTTCGGAATCATCCTTTTCGTCAGCGATGGAATGGTCGCCCGGCACCTCACCGCCGCGCGCCTTTACGAGGGCGGAGCGGACCACCGGCTGGCGATCGAGTCGCTGGAGAATATCGCGTTGCTCAACAACTCGGCGCACGACTTTGCCGTGCCCGACGCGGCGGCGGCGGCGACGGCCCTCGCGACGGGGGTGAAGGCAAATCACCGGGCGCTGGCCATCGGACCACAGGGAAAAGTGCTGCCCACGATCCTCGAACTCGCGCGCAGCGAGGGTCGCGGCGTCGGCCTGGTCACCAACGACTCGCTGACCTCCCCGGGGGCGGCGGCATTTTACGCGCATACGGGGGATGCGCGCGATCACGCGGAGACGGCAGCGCGCCTCGTCAGCGCTCCCATGCTCGACGTGGTCCTCGGCGGAGGGGCGGCGTATTTCCTGCCGAAATCGAAGGAAGGAACCCGCGGCGATGGGCGCGATCTTCTCTCGGAGCTGCAAGCGGCAGGACGGGAACTGGTGCGGACCAAGGCCGCGCTCGAGGACGCGCCGGCGTATCGCGGCACTGGGTTGGTCGGGGTTTTTAGCGGCGGTCCGATGGCCTTCAGCCACCAGATCGAATCGGGCAGCGAACAGCCTTCGCTGGCCGATATGGTGCGGCGCGCGATCGAGTGTCTGCAAACCAACCGCAAGGGGTACGTGCTGGTGGTCGATGCATCGCTGGTGACGACCGCGGCGGAGCGCAACGAAGGCGAGCAGGTCATCACGGAAACGCTCGCACTCGACCGTGCGATCGGAACGGCGCTGCGTTACGCGGGCGAGAAATCCCTGATCATCGCCGTCGGGCGGCACGCCACGGGCGGGATGAATCTCAGCGGTTACCCGCTGCGGCAGGACCATGGGGTCGCCCTGCTCGGCACGAATGCCTCCGGCCAGCCCGCGATCACGTGGGCCACCGGGCCGAAAGGCCCCCCTCCGAACCCCTCGACGCCCGCGCCCGGCACCGAGGTAGCGACGAAACCAGCCGCCGCGAGCAACGAACCCGCGGCTTACCTGACGCCATCGGCGCTCAATACCGCGGAGGACGTGCTCGCTGTCGGCAAAGGTCCGGGCGCGGAGAAGCTGCGTGGTTTCCTCGATAACACGGACATCTTCCGCCTGATCAAAGACGCGCTCTGAACCGCCACCGCTAAGCGCGCGGCGCGGCTCGGGTTGATTCCGTGAAGCTCACCTCCCAACCCCTCCCATGAACACCAACCGCCGCACCTTCCTCAAAACCACGGCCGCCGCCGCGCTCGGCTTCCCCGCCATCCTGCGCGCCGCGAATCCCAACTCGAACCTGCAAATCGCCGCCATCGGATGCGCGGGCAAGGGGCTCTCGGACATCACCGAAATCGGTTCGCACGCGCGCGCCAGGTACGTGGGCTTCTGCGATGTGGACACCGCGCGCGTCGATGCGGCGGACAAGAAATTCCCCGGCGTCCCGCGCTTCCAGGACTTCCGCGAAATGTTCGCCAAGCTCGGCGACACTTTCGACGCGGCGATTATTTCCACGCCCGATCACGCGCACGCCATCATCGCGCTCGATGCGATGCGGCGCGGGAAACACGTCTATTGCCAGAAGCCGCTCAGCCATACCGTCTGGGAAGCCCGCCAGATGCGGCTCCAAGCCGCGAAGTCAAAGGTCGCCACGCAGATGGGCAACCAGATTCATTCCCACGAAGCCTATCGCACCGCCGTGAAACTCGTGCGCGACGGCGTCATCGGCAAAGTCACCGCCGTGCATTCCTGGCAGGACAAAAAAGGGAACTTTTACACCGGCCTCTCCGGCGCACTCCCCGCGTCCGGTCCCGTCCCGGCGACGCTCAACTGGGACTGGTGGCTCGGCCCCGCCCCGCAGCGCGAGTATGCGCCCGATGCCTATCATCCGGCGAAATGGCGCGACTGGCAGGACTTCGGCGGCGGCGTCATGGGCGACTTCGGCTGCCATATCCTCGACCCCGTCTTCACCGCGCTCGCCCTCACCGCGCCGGTCAGCATTCGGGGTGAAAATGACGGGGTGAATCCGCAGACGTGGCCGGTCTCCGAGACGGTCAGCTACATTTTCCCCGGCACCACCTACACCGCCGGCAAGACCCTCCCGGTCACTTGGTATGACGGTGGTCGCAAGCCTGAGGCCGCCATCGCCTCGATCCTTCCTCCGGAGAAAAAAGTGCCCGGGTCCGGGTCCCTCCTGCTCGGAGAAATCGGTGCCATCCTGATCCCGCACGTCGCCATGCCCGAGGTCTTCCTGCACGACAAGTCCGCCCCCGTCGCGATCGAGAAAGTCCCCGGCGCCAGCCACTATCACGCATGGGTGGATGCCGCGCTCGGCGGACCGAAAACCACCGATGGCTTCGACTACGCCGGGCCGCTCACGGAGGCCGTGCAACTCGGGAATGTGGCCACGCGTTTCGCGAATCAAACGCTCCTGTGGGACGCCGCTGCCTTCAAGATCACCAGCCATCCCGAGGCCAACCGTCTTCTAACTAAAACCTATCGCGACGGCTGGAAGATCGAAGCGGTCGTGTAAGCTCCCCCGAGGCGGCGCCCTACCCCAGCGCGTCCAGCGCCGCGTGGTCGATCGTCGCCAGCCGCGCGCGCCGCGCCCCGAGTTGCGGAATGCATTCGATCAACGCCTTCGTGTAAGCGTGCTGCGGATTCGTGAGCACCGTCTTCGTCGGTCCATACTCCACGATCTTCCCGCGAAACATCACCGCTACCCGGTCCGCGATCTCCCCGATGATCCCAAAGTTGTGCGTGATCAGGATGATCGCCATGCCCAGCCGCTGCTTGATCTCCTGGAGCTGATCGATGATCTGCGCCTGGATCGTCACATCCAGCGCCGTCGTCGGCTCATCGGCCACCAGGAGCTGCGGCTGGCAGCTCAGCGCCATCGCGATCATCGCCCGCTGCTGCATCCCGCCGCTGAGCTGATGCGGGTAATCGTGCATCCGCTTCCGCGCGTCCACGATCCCCACGAGATCGAGATATTTCACCACCTCCGCATCCACATCGCGCACCTCCGGGCGATGCAGTTGGATCGCCTCCGCCACCTGATTGCGGATCGTGAAGACCGGATTCAGCGAAGTGCTCGGCTCCTGGAAAATATACGCGATCTCATTGCCCCGGATCTGCCGCAACTCCGCCGGCTTCATCTTCAACACATCCCGCCCGCGCAACAGGATCTCCCCCGTGCGATACACCGCCGGCGGCTCCGGCAGCAGCCGCGTCAGCGCCAGGCCCGTCACACTCTTCCCGCTCCCGCTTTCGCCCACCACCGCCAGCGTCTCGCCCTTTTGCAGGGTGAGGGAGATGCCCTTCACCGCCTCCACATTCCCGCCCTCGGTGGTGAAGTGAATGGCGAGATTCTTGATTTCGAGCAGAGGGGCTTCGGGCATGGCACTCAGAGCTTTTCCAAGAGTTCCTCCGCTGTCACGCCCGCTTGTTCGGGAATTCTCCGGGCGTGCGCGGTGTGAGCGGCAAATGTTGCTGCCGATCGGTGATCGGGCCGGCGCAGGTTCAGGGGGCGACGACGATCCGGTAGTAATGCTCGCCGGTTCCCATTCCGGAGGCATCGGTGAAGGTCAGGACGCCGCCGTTCCCGGATTGCGCGGTCCCGAGCGCCTGCCACGCGGCGGGCGAAAGCGTGGAGGTATGCTGGAGGTGGTAGAAGTGGCCTGGATGACTCTGAATTGTGAGGGTCATGATTCCACCGAGCGTCGAAATACTCCGGATGCGGACGACGCTGGAGTCGAGCACGGTGCCATTATTGATGAAGTTCGCGGGCAGCGCGGCGGGGCCGTTGATGAGGTCGAGGATGCCGTTGTTGATGAAGCTGCCGGTGGAAGTCGGGAGCGTGGTGCCGAAGACGCGGACGGTGCCGTTGTTTGTGATCGCGCCGGCGACCGCGAGCGTCCCGGAGGGAAACTCGAGCGCCGCACCAGCCTCTACGGTGAGCGCCGTGGAGCCGCTGAATGAACCGGTGACGCGCAGGACGCCGGCGACCACGGTGGTCGGCCCTGTGTGGGTACTCGCCCCGGCGAGCGTCCACCTGCCGGTTCCCACCTTGCGGATGGCGGTGCGGCTCGGGTTGGTGCCGTTGCTGATGTTCCCGCTGAAGGTCGCGTCGGTGCCGAGTGCGCCCACCTCCCATGTGAGCGTGTGCGCGCCGGGGGTGTTGTTGTTATTCACCACACCGCGGAGTTGCGAGAGGGCCTCGCCGGAGAGTTCGCCGAGCGGGACGGTGGCGGCGGAATTCGGATACCAGTAAGCGGTGACACGCGGGTCGAGATGGATCGCGGTGGCAGGAAGGCCGGCGACATTCGCCACGCGAAAATCGCCGCCATCCGCATCCGTGATCGCATTGATCCGCCCGGTGAAAGCCGACCAATCCGCGAACACCGTCGTGCGCGAAAATGGGACGTAGAGATTCAGGATGCCGCCGCCGGTGAGCGTGCCATTCAGGTCGATGCGCGAGTCCGCGCGCACCGTGCCGGTCGCGCCCGCGGGCACGTTGAGTTTCATGGTCGCCGCATTGAAGGAGCCGCTGCTCTCGAACATTTGCAACGTGCCGCCACTGAGCGTGATCATGCCGGTGCCGAGCGCGTCGCTCGTCGCGAGATCGTTGGCCAGGGCGAGCGTGCCGCCGGCGACGGTGGTGCCGCCGGTGAAGGTGTTCGCGGTGCTGAGGGTGAGCGTTCCCGCGCCGGATTTCAAAAGCACGGAGCTGCTCGCGAGTCCGCCGCCGGTCGAGGCGAGGGTGAAGTTTTTCGTCGAGTTGACAAAGGTCGTGGTGCCCGAGGTCAGAGGTCCGGCGACCGTGATCGCAGTGCTCGTCGCGGTGTCATCGAAAAGCGCGCTATCCGGTGGAACGAAGACCTCGGCACTTCCATTGAGCTTCCAATTTCCCGCCACGGTATCCCATGTCCCATTGACACTGCCGGTCCAGGTGAGGAGCGCGGCGGAACGTGCCACCGTGATCCGGATTACCCCGGGCGTGGAGGTGTCGAAGGTCGCCGTATTCGTCGAGCCGGTCGGCGGCACCCAGACGAAGGTGGGAGTGCCACCGAGCGCGCCGGTGTAGGTGGCGAAGGTGTAGGTGCCTTGCGCGAGCGCGCTGGAGCCTGCGGTGGGCGTGACGGAGATGGTGCCGTTGAGGGTGAGATTGCCGGTCACGTTCAGCCCGCTGATCACGCCATTGGTGGCGGTAAAGGCGAGCCGCCCGCCCGTGTTCACCGTCACGTTGCCGGTGATCGTGCCGGTGCCGCCGAGGGTCGCGCCATTCTGCACCGTGACCGCGCTGCCGCTGAGCGAGCCGGTGAGGACCAGCGCGCCGGCCTGCACGGTGGTGGCGCCGGTGTAGGTATTCGCGCCGCTCAGGGTCCACGCCGCGGTGCCTGTTTTGATCACCGCGGAAGTGCCGTTGATCGTGCCCGCAAACGTCGCGTCCGTGTTGCGTCCACCCACGCGCCAGATTGCGGGATAATTCTCCCCCGCCCCGCTGCCGCCGCCGGCATTCAACGACGCACCCGCGTCTCCCGAGAGCGCGCCGATATTCAGCGTCGTCGTGCCCGTGCCGGCGCGGGAATACATATAGACATTCGCCGCGAGGTGCAGCTCGGCCGCCGGAAATGCCGCGCTGTTCACGATGCGCATATCGCCGCCGTCGTCGTCCGTCACCACATTGATCAGCCCGCTGAACGTGGACCAGTTTCCCGCGAGTTCCGTGCGGACGTAGCCGGTGTAAAAGGTGAAGTCGCCGCCGCCGGAGAGATTGCCGGTGAGCGTGCAGCGGCCATCGGCATCGAGCCGGCCGGTGCTACCGGCGGGGACATTGATATTCCAAGCCGCCGTCTCGCTCGCCTGCACGTCGGACATGGTGAGTCGCCCGCCCGCCAGCGTCACCGGCCCGGAGCCGAGCCCGGAGACATTCGCCGTGGCGCCCGCGAGGTAGATCGTGCCACCGGTGATCGTCGTGCCGCCGGTGAAGGGGTTGGCATTGGCGAGAATCAGCGTGCCCGGGCCGCTCTTTGTCAGGCTGCCGCTGCCGCTCATCGCGCCGCTGATTTGCAGCGCGCTCGAGCCGCTCGTGATGTCGAATGTTCCGCCCGCGGAGCCCAGCGTGAGGCTGCGGTTGGTGTTCGTTTGCAGGCCGGTGAGCCGCAGCGTGCCGCCGTTGATCACCAGATTGCTCGCATTCGTCGAAGCCGCGCCGAGCGAGCCCGGTTCGCCGCCATCGCTCAGGGCGGCGACGGTGACGACGCCCCCATTGATCACGGTCGGGCCGGTGAAGTTGTTGATCGTGTTGATCGTCAGCGTGCCCGTGCCGCTCTTGGTCAGGCCACCCGCGCCGCTGATCGCACCGGTGCCGTTGAGCGTGTAATTCGCCGCGGCATTCACGGTGAGCGCGGCGACGGGCATCCCGCTGGCGATCGTCACGGCGGGGCTCGCCACGCCGCTGGCGTCGAAGGTCACGCTGTCGCCGGCGACGAAGACGTCCGGGGTGCCGGCGCGCAGCCAGTTCTGGCTGTTGGCGAGATCCCACGCGTTGCCCGTGCCGCGCCAGACCGTGGCCGCCGCCACGCGAGTCACCGGCACCGTGAGCGTCACTGCACCGCCGCCCGCGGCGAGCGTGTAGGGCGTGCCCAAGGGCGCGGTGACGGCGAGATTCGCGACGCCGCCGGTCAGCGTGCCGGTGTAAGTAAGCAGCGTATAGGTTCCCGGGGTGAGCTGGCCATTGAGTGGTTTGAGGACGACGGCAACCTTTCCGCTGAGGGCCAGATTCCCCGTTACTGCGATGCGATCGCTCGGGCGGGTGAGCCCCGCGGGATCATCTGAAAGATCGAGCGCGAGCACCGCGCCATCCTCGGCGGTGAGACCCGCTCCCAGCGCGAGGGTGCCAGCCTGCCCCATTCCCGCGCCGGGCATGATCGCGCCGCGATACTTCACGGCGACCGGTTGTCCAAACCGCCCCGTCCCTCCGAGGCGCCCACCTGTCGCGCCTGCCGCGAGGGCGCCACCCCAGGTGCCGCCCCACACGGTCACGGGACTCTGCTGGAGATCGCCATTCACGATCAGCGCGCCGTCCCACACGGTTGTGCGGCCGGTGAAGGTGTGATTGCCAGACACCGTCAGCGAACCTCCACCGGCTTTGGTTAACTTAGTTGCGCCAGCGATCGTTCCGTTGGTGGCCTCGAAGATGTAGCTCTTCGGGGAATGGACGGTGAGTGCTCCGGGTTGCAGCGTGCCATTGAGCGCGACGGTCGTGGTGTTGTTCCCGCCGATGTCAAAGCGCACGGTATCTCCATCGGCAAAGTTGCTATTGCTCCCGCCCAGCCTCCAGCTCGGGGTGGCGCCCGCATCCCACGTCGTGGAGCCCGTCCCTCCGCGCCAGGTGAGTTTTGCGTCACCCATCGGCGGCGGAGGCGGTGTGGTCATGCCGGTGCCGAGATAGTAATCCACATAGCTCGACTGCACATAACCCTTGGTCGTCGCCTGGATGCGATACTGAGGGTTATGCATCAAGGTATAGATACGGTTGGTGGCGGCTAACTTCGTCGTATAGATACGCAGCTCCGAGTTATCATTGGCCACGCAGAGCAATTCCTCCCGCCAGTCGCCGAGGATATCGCCCCAGAATGCCGGGCGACCCCCGTAGGCTTGATAAACGCCCGGCGTCGTCTCGTTGTAGATCGTGTAGAGGCGGCTGGGATTGGCGGGATCGCTCGCATTGAACTTACTGATCGCCGGCGCCTCGGCAGTGCTGCCGACGGTGGCGATGAACTCCCGGCCAAGATCGCCATCCCACCAGATCGCTTCCGGGGGAAATGGCTGCGTGGAGTAGATCTGTTGCCCTTTGGAGTTATAGACGCCGGCTTGCGTGGAAAAGAACTCGCAACCTTTCACCGCCGCATCGAGGTCGGCGACAACACCGCGACCCACGTCCACCACCCCGCCGGCATACCACTTCTTGATCATCGCTCCGCTGCCCGCGTCGTAGAGCGCCGTGGCCAGGCCGGTCCCGTTGTTTTGCTGGATGATGAAGTTTTCCAACCCTGGACGGTCCGGATCGATGTCGGTCAGGTGAAAGCGATCGCCGTGGACGACCTCGCTTAAGTTGAACCTTTGCGTGCCGGTATCATCGAGCACGTAGCCGATATCGACGAACTCGTCCCGGCCATCGTTGTCCACGTCCGCAAGGCGGATCTGGTGGCCTTCGGGCGCGTGGATGGCGCCCGAGTCCACCCACGACCAGATCTGGCTGAGCACGCCGCTGCGCCAGTTCCAGGTGGTGATCGTGCCGTGGAAAGCCTCATTCACGTCGCGATTTTTTGCCGCGAAGATCACCGACGGCCGCAAGCCATCGAGATAGACGATGCCCATGTGCCCGTTCATCGGGCCGTCGCCGAGCAGCGGATTGGGGACCGTGGCGCGGGCGAGTTCGGCGCCGGTCAGGCCGTCGAGGATGGAGAGAAACTGGACGTTGTTACTCGCTCCGCCGCTGACCGTGGCGCCATTGCCGAGGATCACGCCATTGGCCGTGCGCACGATGACTTCCGACCGGCCGTCGCCATCCAGATCGTACACGGTCAGGTTATCGCCATGACCGAGGCCGATCGTCGAGGAGCCCGGTTCGTTGTGATAGTGGTCCGTGCTGTTGGGCCCCATGTTCATCTGCCAGAGCAGCGTGCCGTCGCGCTTGTAGGCCTGGACCCACTGGCGGGCGGGGACGAGAGGGTTGTAACGATCGACGACGAAGTCGAATTCGCCGTCGCCGTCGAGATCGCCCACCCAGCAGAACTTCACCTTGAAAGATTCCGTGGCGGTATCATCCGGAGTCGCCTGAAGGGGCACGGGCAGATACTGGCGAATGGTCGCATTGGCCGGCAGGCTCGCGGCGGCGCTCGCCGGATGCGCCCAGCTATCCGTGACCTCGACGTTATTGAGCACCGTCCGCACGGAGTAGGTGTAAGCCGTGGTGCTGAGACTTGCCGGCGAGTCCACGTAGTCCGTCGTCGTGGTGAGCGGATTCGTGTTTACCTTCACCGCCGGTCCGGCATTGGCCGAACGATAGAGATTGAACGCGATGTCCTCCGGGTCATTTCCGAGCAGGCGCCAGCCGAGATAGATCTGCGTGCTGCTGGTGCGCAGGGCGATGAGCCCACGCCCAAGCTTCTCCATCTGCCGCTGCGCGCGTGCCGGTGCGGCGCCGAGCAGGAGCGCGGCGAGCAGCAGCATGCCGCACCGCCATCGATGGAGCGACGGAGCGCATTCTGGGGAGGGAAACTTCATTGGACCTAGGCTGCCGCAGATAAGACTGCTATTCGGTGGGTCACGCCATGAAACTCCCCAACCAATTCTGGTTATATGGCTGCCTGCTGGCGGGGGCGGCGTGGGCGCACGAGCCTTTCGAAAGCACCGCGACAGCGCGACTCCAGCATGGCCGGCTCGAGGTGGTGCTGACTTTGTCCCCGGGCATGGCTGCGGCGCTGGTGCGGACGGGCGGGATCGAGAGCGAGCCGACCGCCGACTACGAGAGCTATCGCGCGCAGATCGAGGAGATGGCTCCGGGGTTTTTGAAAGTGGCGGCGGGCGGGCGGGCTCTGGCCCCTCAGCGCATTGCCGTGCGGCGGAATGCCAGCGCGGAGCCGGAGATCGTCTATCTTTTCCCGGCGCCGCCGCCGGGTACGCTCAGCTTCGAGGCGGCCTATCTGCATCGGCTGCCGCCCAGCTATTTCAGCCAGCTCGCGGTGCTCGATGACGACGAGAAGCCGCTCGGGAAGAGCCTGCTCGTCGCGGAAAAGGCGGTGGCGGAAATCGCGCTCGCCGGGCCGATGCCAGTCGCCACCCCGGTGCCGGGGAAGGTGACGCGCCTCCCCTGGTGGGCCGTGGGAGCGGGAATCATGGCGGCTGCGCTGCTCTGGTTCCTCCGGCGATGGCGCGGACCGCTGCGGAGCGGCTGAACTCCCGCCGTGGCCCATCCCGCTCATACTGGGGAGACCGCGACTTGGACTACACTCTCTCTGCCGTCCTCCCGTCCTCGTTCCGTCCTCGTTCCCAAACTCTGTTTGGGAACGCAATTGCGGGCGAAATTGCCCCTGTTTTTAAGGAAAGGCGTGAGGGGCTATCTCGCAGCTCGATTCGGTTTCGGCGGGGGGACACTGGCCGCGTGCGGACCCGCCCCCGGGGCAACGGTGTTGCGCACACACGTGCGTTCCCAAACGGTGTTTGGGAACGAGGCAGGGGAGGCAGGGGGAGATCTCATTTCTCCCCGCTATTCCTCTCCGTCTCCGCATCTGCGCTCATCTGCGCTCATCTGCGCTCATCTGCGCTCATCTGCGTTCATCTGCGGCTCATTCCAACTGCAGGGATACGGCTCAGTATGACCAGAACTGGTGGTTGTGATCGGTGGGTGGTAGCGGGACGATGAGGACCCCGCCTTGCCTTGACTCTTCTCCGACTGACCTCCCTCGAACCTCCCGTGGCTTTGCCTCGACCCTCACCGTCGCTCTGGCGCTTTGCCCTGCCCATTTTCCTCGCCCTGCTCACGGTGGCGACGCTGGGCCACGGACGCGAAGCGAAACCCGCCAATGTCTCCTGGCGTGATGACGGGGCGACGGTGTCGCTGACGAATGGCCGGCTCACGGCGGTCATTTCCAAGGCCGATGCGCGGGTCACTTCGCTGCTCTTCGATGGCACGCAGATGGTCGATCCACGCGGGCACATTTACTACAGCATGGATGGCGGGGAGAATTTCGCGAAGCCTGCGCGCTGCCGCTTTTCCGTGACCTCGGCCACGCCGGAAATGGTGGACCTCGTCTTTCACCAGGAGTTTGCCGGCGCCAGCCATCAGGCGTTCGACCTGGAACTCCACTACCTGCTGCGCCGCGGCGAGACGGGGCTTTATTCCTTTGCCGTGCTCGACCACCCGGCGAGCTATCGGGCGACCACGGTCGGGGAATTCCGGCTCGTCTGGAAGCTGCCGAATGACGGCAAGGACTTCAGCTTCGAGCGGGTGTATGTGGACGCGGAGCGCACCGGGGACTGGGGCACCTATGCAGACTTCCGCGCGGCGGAAAAGACGGGCATCTCCGAGATCGTGAAGCTCACCACCGGGGTGCGCGCCGGGCGCTTCGACTGCAAGTATCAATTCGCCGCGCGCTACTCGGAGATCGGCTGCTGGGGACATGCCAGCGACCGGCTCGGGAAGGGCGCCTGGATCGTGCTCAGCGGGCAGGAATATTTTAACGACGGCCCCACCAAGCAGGACCTGACCCTCGCCGAGAACTACAACCTCGTGCACCTGAATCGAAACCACTTCGGCGGCTCCGAGATCGAGGTCGCCGCGGGCGAAGCGTGGCGCAAGGTGTTCGGCCCTTTTCTCCTCTACTGCAATGCCGCCGCGCCGGCGCCGGGCGTCGCGGATCGGCTCTGGGTGGATGCAAAAGCGATCGCGGCCCGCGAGGCGGCGGCATGGCCCTTTGCGTGGCTGCGGCATCGCGATTATCCGCTCGCCGCGGCCCGCGGCGCCGTCACGGGGCGGCTCACGATTCGCGACCCACTCAAGCCAAAGGTCAGCGCGGCGCGGGCGTGGGTGGGTCTGGCCGCGCCCGAGGAGACGGCGGGCAACTGGCAGGACCAGGCGCAGGGTTATCAGTTTTGGACGCGCGCGGATGAGGCGGGAAATTTCCGCATCCCGCACGTCCGGGCCGGCACTTACACGCTCTACGCTTTTAATGACGGAGTGGTCGGCGAGTTTAGCCGCCAGGCCGTGAAAGTCGTCGCGGGCGAAACCGCGGCGCTCGGTGCCACGAGCTGGGACGTGCAGCATCCCGGCGCCACGATCGCCTGGGAGATCGGCACGCCCGATCGCACCGCGCGCGAGTTCCGGCATGGCACGGATTACTTCGAGCCCTATCGGTGGAAGACCTTCGCCGACGAGTTGCCGAACCCGCTCCCATTCACCATCGGCACGAGCGATCCGGCGAAGGACTGGAACTACGCGCACTCCGGCTATTTCGCGGACGGTACAGGGAAGCGCTGGACGTGGCAGATCCGCTTCTCGCTCCCTGAACTGCCGGCCGAGGGCGACGCGACGCTGACGCTCGCGCTGGCGAGTGCCCACCAGGCGCGGCTCGCCATCGCGGTGAACGATGACGCGAACCCCATCGCGCAACTCGACCTGACGGAACCCGGCGGCAATGCGCTGATCCGGGAGGGCATTCACGCCAAGTATCGCCTGCACTACATTACCATCCCGGTCGCGAAGCTGCGCGTGGGCGCCAATACACTTTCGCTCGTGCAAACGCGGGCGAACAACGCGGGCGATCACGTCATGTATGACTACCTCAGCCTCGAACTCCCCGGTGCCGGCAACCCGCGCGTGACCTCCGTCCGCAAGGCCAAGGCGCCGGCTGCGTCCTCGCGCCGTGAGGCCGAAGCCGAGCCGAAGAAGGAAGCCGTCGCGCCTCCCCGCGCGGCGCCATAGTCGCTTTCCCCGTTCCGTGAGACCCCCCGCCCTGGCTTTCATCTTCGCCGCGCTCCTGCTGCATGGCCTCGTGTCGCTGCAGGCGCAGATCCCGGCGTTCCCCGGCGCGGAGGGATTTGGGAAAGCAGCGAAGGGCGGGCGCGGCGGCGATGTCTATCACGTCACAAATCTGAACAGCAGCGGCGCGGGCTCGCTCTCCTATGGCATCACGAGCGCGGGTTCGGCGGGGCGCACGATCGTCTTCGACGTGAGCGGCTACATCCACGTGCCGGGCAGCAATCTGCGCATCACCACGAACAAAATCACCATCGCCGGACAGACCGCGCCGGGCGACGGCGTGGGCCTGCGCGATGGCACCTTCCGCATTTCCGGCGACGACATCGTGATCCGCCACCTGCGCTTCCGCCATGGCAAGAACGGCTCGGGCGGCGACTGCATCGACCTGGACAGCCTGTCGGTGAATTCCATCCTCGATCACATCTCGATGCAGTTCAGCACGGATGAAAACATCTCCAGCTTCGGGAGTCCGCCCGAGAACCTGACGCTGCAATATTCCCTCAACTCGTGGGGACTCGAGAGCCATTCGTGCGGCGGGTTGTGGGATCAGAATCACGCCAGCTCGCATCACAATCTGTGGTCGCACAATCACACCCGGAATCCCAAGGCGCGGCCCAACGGACTGCTGGAGTGGATCAACAATGTGACCTTCGACTGGGACATCGGTTTCATCATGGGCGACTCGCAGACGCCGGCGGCGTGGAAGGCGAATGTGATCAACAACTACTTCATCTGCCCGCCGGGCAACACGCAGTCCCGCGCGCTGGTGAAGGGCACGCTGGCGAGCAACAACCTGCCGAACTTCACCGTCCATCTCGGCGGGAATCTCACCGACAACGACGGCGACCTCCTCCTCGATGGCACGGACAAAGGTTACTCGATCGTGGAAGGCCAGGTCTATTCGCCGACGGAAACTCCCGCTCCGGCGCCCGGCGCCTTTCGCTATTACCAATCTGCCTCGCCGATCGCGGGCGCGACGGGCGTGACGACCGACGCGCCGCTGCTCGCTTACAAAAAGATCGTGTCGAGCGCCGGTGCGCTCCGGCTCGATGCGGGTTTCAGCGGTGGAGTGCGCGATGAGGTGGACACGATCCTCATCGGCAAGCTGACCTCGCTAAGCGAAGGGCACGTCACGCGCGAAAGCGACACGGGCGCGAGTGCGAGCGGCTTCGGCACGTTGAACAGCACGGCGGCGCCGGTGGATTCGGATCAGGACGGCGTGCCCGATTTTTTCGAGGCGGCCGTGGGATGGTCGAGCACGGTGGACGACCACAATACCGCCGTGACCAATGCGGGCGGCTTCGTCAGCGAGCCGACGTTTTTTCCGCCGAACACGGCGGTGGGCACCGCGACTTTGGACAAATACACGCGCCTTGAGGAATACCTGCATTTCCGGGCGATCCCGCACGCGGTGGTGGCGCGGAATATCGTGAGCGCGCCGACTTCGATCGATGTCGATCTGCGGAAGTACACGCTCGGCTTCAACAACTCTCCCGTCTTCACCGTGAGCAATGTAGTGAATGGCACGGTGACGCAGTCGGGTGTGGGCGGCTATCTCGTGCACTTCGTGCCGAGCACCACAAACTTCGCGGGCACGAGCAATCCGTACGGGCGCGCGAAATTCGACTTCGCCGTGGTGGATGGCGCCGGGCTTTCGTGGACGCAACGCTTCGCCATCCTCGTCTCGGAAAATGCGCTACCGCGCGACCTCGCGTGGATCGGCGGGCAATCCTCGAATGCGTGGGACGGTGCGGCGAACAACTGGCTGCTCAACGGTGTGGCGACGAACTTCGGCGGAGGCGATCGGGTGACTTTCGACGACAGCGGTTCGCGCACGCCGGCGGTGAATGTGAGCGCGGCCATCGCGCCCGGCAGCGTGGATGTGGATGCGGCGGGCAATTACACGTTCAGCGGAACGGGGGCGATCGGCAGCACCGGGCCGCTGAACAAACGCGGCGCCGGGACGCTCAGCATCAACAACACGGGACCGAACGCGTTCTCCGCCGTGACGATCGAGGCGGGCACGCTGACGATCGGAGCCAACGCGCTCGGCACCGGACCGCTCAACATCCTCGGCGGCAACCTGAACATCGGTGCGAACGCGACCACGAACAGCGTGCTAAACATCCTCGGCGCGACGACCATCACCGGCGGGAGCGGCGGGGGCACCACTGGCATCGGCGCGCTGAGCGGGAGCGCGCCGCTGACCATCGCTCAGACGAATGTCTTCGATCTGCGCGGAGACATGACGGCTTACACGGGGACGCTTGCTTTCACCGGAAATGCATTGATCCGCATGAATGGCTCGCTCGGCAGTGCGGCGGCGACCTTCGATCTCGGCTCCGGCACCGGCAGCCTGGCGAAGCGTTCCGGCGTGGCGACCATCACCCTCGGCGCGCTCCGTGGCGGCAGCGGGACCTCCATCTCCGGCGCGACGGGGTCGGGAAATACGACGACGACGACCTACGTCATCGGGGACGCAGGGATTTCGACGATCTTTGCCGGAGCGATCAGCAATGGCGGCGCGACCACGGGGATCACGAAGGGCGGCGGCGGCATCCTGACGCTCACCGGGACGAGCAGCTACTCGGGAGCGACGAGCGTGAACAGCGGGACGCTCGCGGTGAATGGTTCGCTCGGGGCGACCGCGCTCAATGTCGCGAGTGGCGCGACACTCGCGGGGACGGGCGCGATCGGGGGCACGGTCAGCGTGGCCGGCGGCGGACGGATCACGCCCGGCGCACCCGACGCGGTCGGCACGCTCACCGCGAATGCAGTGACATTAAACAGCGCGACGCTGGTCTTCGACCTGTCGGCGAATCCCGCGAGTGGCAACGATCGGATCACGTTGAATGGCGGCGTGCTCGGGATCAATGGGACGCAGAACTTTGAGTTCAACCTGCTCGATGGAGTGCTCGGCGCGGGGACGTATGCGCTAATCGGCGGCGGCTCGAACACCAGCGCCAGCGGCCCCGGGCTCGCGAGCAATCTGCCGGCCGGATCGCGGCAGACATTTTCCCTGCAGCGACCGGCGTCCGGGAATGGGCAATGTTTCATCAACCTCGTCGTCGGCGGCACGGCGGCGACGCTCAACTGGCTCGGCGGCCCGGGCAACGTGTGGGACACCAACAGCACGGTGAACTGGTCCGGCGCGCCGGATGGGAACAACAAGTTTCTGTCGTTCGATGCCGTGGCCTTTGGCGACGGCCCCGCGAGCGGGAATGTGACGATCCTCGGCGGTGTCCGCCCGCGCACCCTCACGGTGACGAACTCCGCGCTGAACTACACCTTCACCGGCGGCACCATCGCGGGCGGTGGCGCGCTCGTAAAGAATGGCACAGGCACGCTGACGCTCGCGCCCACGGCGATCGTCCTCAGCAGCACCACCACCGTGGGCACGACGGTGACTGCGGATACCACGAATCTCGCCGTGGGCATGAACGTTTTCGGCGATGGAATCGCCACCGGCGCGATCATCGCCGCGATCACGAACGCGACGACGCTCGAGCTTTCGCTGCCCGCGACTGCCGCGGCGACGGTGGACCTCACGTTCCTCGGCAATAGCTACACCGGCGGCACCTTCCTCAACGGCGGCACCATCGTGCTGGCGAATGATCTCGCGAATACCTACGGCCTCGGGACCGGCCCGGTGACCTTCGCCAATGGCACCACGCTGACGATGTATGCCAACAACGCCGGCGATAACACGGCGCGCTGGAGCATGGTCGTGCCCGCGAGCGTGACGGCCACGCTGAACGCCGACGCGCGGGTCGTGCTCACCGGCGCGCTCACCGGCGCGGGCACGTTGAATCTGCGCGTCCCGTACATCCGCACCGATGTCGTCGGCGACTGGTCGGACTTCACCGGGACGATCAATGTGACCACCGATGGCGATGGCGGGGAGTTCCGCTTCGGCACGAACTATTCCTACGCGGCCTTTCCGCAGGCGACGATCGCGCTGCCCGCCAAGATCGCGATGTATTACCTCGGCATCCTCGCGCAGGGCACCGGCACGGCGATCGAGATCGGCGCACTCTCCGGGGTGACCGGCTCGTTCCTTTATGGCGGGCAGACTTCCTCGGGTGGCCGCCTTTTCACCTACCGCATCGGCGGGAAAGGAACCGACGCGACTTTCGCCGGCGCGATCCGCGAGATGGATGCGGCGGTGACGAACACCTCTTTCGTCAAGACCGGCGCGGGCGTGTGGACGCTCAGCGGCGTGTGCAGCTACAACGGCAATACGACCGTGGAACAGGGGACGCTGCGCATCACCGGCACGCTCACCACTCCGCAGGCGATCGACGTGAAAGCGGGCGCGATTCTCAGCGTGCAATCCGGGACGATCACGACCGATGCGGTGAACATCGCCACGGGTGCCACGCTGACGGGAGCGGGCACGTTGAATGGCGACCTGAACAACAACGGCACCGTCACCGCGACCAGTGGCGGCGCCTTCACCGTCACCGGCGCGGTCGTGAACAACGGCACCCTCCGAATCGCGGGCGGCACCGCGTTGAGCGCGACGGGAGGCTTCGTGAACAACGGCGTGCTCGATCTGCTCACCGCCGCGCAAGGCCTGCCGCCGAACCTTGAAAACAACGGCATCGTGATCGATTCGACGACGCTGCGGACCGTGGCCGCTGCAAAGAGTGGCAACACGGTGACCGTGACGGTGCAGGGCCACAGCGGGCACAGCTACCAGCTCCAGCGCGCGGATTCCCTCACGGCTCCCGGATGGGCAAACGTGAGCGGCAGCGTGGGTGCCGGCACCACGCAGCCCGATGGCCAGCCCACGCCGCTCGCGCTCCAGGACGCAAACGCGACCGGCTCGCAGCGCTACTACCGCGTGGTGGTCACGCCGTAGCGGGGGGCAAAACCAAATACGCAGTCATCCTGAGCCGGAACAATGCAGTTGAGCCGCAGATAGGCGCAGATGAAACGCAGATGGGAAACAGGGGGCGTAGGGAAATTGGCATGCGTGAGCGCGATACCGAAAAGGTGATCTCATTTCCCCCCCCTATTCCTCTCCGCCTCTGCATCTGCGCTCATCTGCGTTCATCTGCGGCTCATTCCAACTGCATGGATACGGCTGAGGGTGGCGGCGGCGATGTCTCGGGCGGAAGGCCCGCGCTACTGCGGGACTTCGAGCTTTAGCTCCTTCACGCGCAACTCGGCGCCGTCGCCGAGGAGATGGAAACCGGGGACGGTTAGTTTCGCCGCGGCGGAGACTTCGGCGGCGGGCTGGCCGTTGAGGGTGACGGTGACTTTGCCATCCTTCGCGGCGATTTCGCACCGGGTCCATTCGGCGGCGTTGATGGTGACGGCGACGGGATGGGATTGCGGTTTCGCTGCGGAGTATTCCCACAAATTGGGGGCGCCCGGGCCGCCGAGGCTGAGGGAGTGGCCGGTAAATTTTCCTTCCTTCGCGTGGCCGTCGAGGACAAGCTCGGCGGCGGCGCGGGCGCCGGTCACTTTAATCTGCGCGGTGAGCCGGAAGTCGCGGGCGATCATGTCGCTCACGAGCGCGGTGGGTTGCTTTGCATTCCCCCGCCCCACGATCTCGCCGGCCTCGATCTTCCAGGCGTCGCTCGATGCCACCCAGCGGCTGAGGTCGTTGCCGTTGAAGAAGTCATTCGCGTTGAGCGCGGTGGCCAGCATCGGCACCTGCTGGCGCTGGCGGAGGTACTGGAAAAGGTCGCGCACGCTCTCTTCATCGAGTGCGGAGATGAGGCCCTCGGGCATCATGGATTGCTCGCTCACTTTCATCTCAAGGATGTCCGCGCGCTGGAGGGTGAGGGTGTCGCCGAGGGTCTTGAGCGTGACGGTGGTCGGGTCGTCGCCGGCGACGATGCCGGAGACGGTCTGCCCGTCTTTCAGGCTCACGAAGGTCTGCTGGTAATCTTTCCCGATGAGGGCGTTGGGATCGACGATGTTTTGCAGGAGGTAATCGACGTCCTCAAAGGAGCCGGGCAGCTCGGGGCCGATCTTGCCGCCGACGCCGAACATCACGTGGCACACGCCGCAGGTCTGGCTGAAGAGCGCGCGGCCGCGCGGCGCATCGGCCTTGAGGATGAGGTCGGTGGTGAGGAATTGCTTCAACTTCGCGATCTGCGCCTGCTTCTCGGCGGAGGAGGTGCGCACGGCGCCCCAGTTCTTTGCCATCCAGGCATCGATCTCGGCGTCCTTGAAGGATTGCAGTTGCCGGGCGAGCGGAGCGGTGATGGCTGCGCGATCGACGTTCTTCGCCTCGATGGCGGCGAGCAGCGCGCGGGCGGTGATGGGGCGCGCGAGGAGGGTGTTGAGGGCGTCGCGTTTTTCGGCGGAGTCGTAGGTGGCGTAGCCGGCGAGCAGCGCGGGTGCGATCTGCGGATCGTCGAATCCGGCGAGGGCGCGAATGGCGGGAGCGCGCAGCGGCGTGGGTTTGGCGAGCAGCGCGCGAAGGAGAGGGAATGTCGCGGCGTCCTTGGCGGCGACGAGCGACTCGAGGGCGGCCTTCCGTGCGTCGGGAGCAGCCTGCGGATCGGCGAGCGTCTTGCGCATTTCCTCGAGCGCGGCACCGCCGCCGAAGGTGGCGGCCAGTGCCTGCGCCTGCTGGCGCACCTCGGCATCGGGACTCGTCTTGAGCTTCGCGTAGAGTTCGTCCCAGCCGGCGGGCGCGGGGATGTCGCGCTTGCCTTTGAGCGACGCGTTCATGCCGCGGAGAATGTTGATCTGCACCGCGGGGCTCTCGATCTTCGCGAGGGTCTTCACGAGCACGGCGAGAGGATTCGGCGCGGGCTCCTGGGCGGGAAGCAAAGCGGCGCGGAGGATGAAGAGGGAGAACAATGAACATCGAACGATGAACTTCGAATGTTTCAAGTGGAGAGCCCACCGCCGCCCCGTCTTCGAGCATTCAGCGTTCAATGTTCGATGTTCGATGTTCTCCGTCGTCTTCATTTCGCCTCCCCTGCGGCGATGCGCCGCGTGATGAATTCCTGCACCTTGGGGATCTGGCAGCCGGCGAGCAGCTCGGCGGCTTTGGTGATGTCGGCGGCGACGGCGGGCTCCGCGGCATACCAGAGCATGAGGGGAAGATTGTGATCGCCCGCGTCCTCCGCATGCGAAGCGAGGCCGGTGAGGATCGGCCAGCGATCCTTGATCGCGATGCGCTGCGCCGCCGAGGCGAGGTAGAGCCGCACCACCGGCGATGGGTCGCTGACGGCGAGCTTCGCGAATTCCCCGAGGAGTTTCTCCGACGGCTTTCGGTCTTCGCAGACGAGCTGGATCGTCCACGCGCGCACCCACTCGGATTTCGCGGCGAGCGATTTCAACGCGGTGGCTTCACTCACTCCGCCGGTGCAATGCAGCGCCCACAGCGCGCGGAGTTGCCGCGTGTCATCGGGATTCTCCGCGAGCATCTTTTCCAGCGCGGCGGTCGTCTCCGGCTTGGCGCCGCGCTCCATGAGGATGCGCCGCGCGTGGCGCACGTACCATTCATTCGGATCGAGTTGCATCCGCACCAGCTCGGCGTCGCCCGCCTTCTGCAAATCCACCGCCGCGGGCTTCGCGCCTTGATACACGATCTTGTAGATGCGCCCGTTCGATCGGTCCGTGAAGGCGCGCTGCTGGTGGCACGGCACCTTGTCATACCAGTCATTCACGAACACCGAGCCATCCGGGCCGTACTGCGGGCTGAGTCCGCGAAACCACTGATCTTCCGAGACGAGGAAATCGACGTTGCGCACCGCCTTGTAGCCGGAGCCGCGGCGTTCGAGCTTCTCATTGCGCAGCTTGTTCATGTGGATGTCGTGGAAGAAAAAGGTGTTCCGAAATTCCGCCGGCCACTGCCCGCCGAGATAGACCATGGCTCCGCAATACGCGCGCTTTTCGTACTCGAAGTCCGCGATCGTCTTGATGTCTTCGTAGGTGAACTTGTTGAAGTGCTGCCCGGACTGCCGCTGGTAACGCGCGCCCTGGATGCACTGCCACATGTGCGGGATCACACACGCCTCGAAATACGCCTGCCCGCGATCATCCCAATC
>JANOAZ010000086.1:0-6941 GCA_031411395.1 Chthoniobacteraceae bacterium | reverse complement strand
GTGCTGGAGCGCGGCGACGATGGAGTTGAGATTTGGCTGCGAAGTCGAACCGCTCATCGAGGCGATCGCGAGATCGACCACGTCGCAGCCCGCGTCCGCGGCGCGCAGGACCGAGCCGGCGTTGATGCCGCTCGTGTCGTGCGTGTGGAAATGCACGGGAATGCCGATGGCGTCCTTGAGCGCCTTGACCAGCGCGCTCGCGGCGTAGGGGCGGCAGAGCCCCGCCATATCTTTGATGGCGAGAAAGTGCGCGCCCATTTTTTCCAGCTCCTTCGCCATCGCGACATAGTACTTGAGCGAATACTTCGAGCGCGCGGGATCGAGGATGTCGCCCGTGTAACAGATCGCCGCCTCGCAAATGCCGTGCGTGTCCTGCACTGCCTCCATCGCGGCCTTCATGTTGCCGAGGTCGTTGAGCGAATCGAAGACGCGGAACACATCCATCCCGCACTCCGCCGCGTGCTTCACGAAGCCGGCGACGACATTGGATGGATAGCTCGTGTAGCCGACCGCATTCGCTCCGCGCAGGAGCATCTGGAAAAGAATGTTCGGCACGCGCTCCCGGAGCGTCCGCAGGCGCTGCCACGGGTCTTCGTTGAGGAAACGCATGGCCGTGTCGAACGTCGCGCCGCCCCACATTTCGATCGAGAAAAGCTCCGGCGTGCGCCGCGCCACCGCGCCGGCGATCGCCGCCATGTCGGCGGTGCGCACGCGCGTGGCCATCAGCGATTGATGCGCGTCGCGGAAGGTCGTGTCGGTGATGAGCAGCCGCTTTTGTTTCAGCGTCCACTCGGCGAATTTCTTCGGCCCAAGTTCGAGGAGCAGATCGCGCGTGCCCTTCTTCGGCGCCTGCTTGCGATCCCAGCCGGGAAGCGGCGCGGGCTCGAGTGGCGCGGCCGGCTTGTAGCCTTTCGCGTGCGGGTTGCCGTTCACGATCACATTGCCGAGGAACTGCATCAGCTTCGAGGCGCGGTCGCGCTTCGCCTTGAACTCGAAGAGCTGCGGCGACGTGTCGATCATCGTCGTCGTGGCCTCGCCGGCTCGGAAGATCGGGAAGTGGATGACGTTTTCGAGGAACGGGATGTTGGTCTTCACGCCGCGGATGCGGAACTCGCGGAGCGCGCGGTCCATCCGATCCAGAGCCATGTCAAAGGTTTGCCCGCTCGCCGTGATCTTCACCAGCAGTGAGTCGTAGAACGGCGTGATCACCGCGCCCGCGTCGCCCATGCCCGCGTCGAGACGGATGCCAAAGCCTTCCGCCGGACGGAAGGTGAGGATCTTGCCGTAGTTCGGCGTGAACTTGTTTTCCGGATCTTCCGTCGTCACGCGGCACTGCACCGCGTATCCCATGCGCGGGATGTGATTCTGCGCCGGCAGCGCCAGTTCCGCGCCATCCAGCTCAGCGCCTTGCGCGATGAGGATCTGCGAGCGCACGAGGTCGATCCCGGTGATCTGTTCGGTCACCGTGTGTTCCACCTGGATGCGTGGATTCATCTCGATGAAAAACCAATCCTTTGTGTCCTGATCGTAGAGGAATTCGATCGTGCCCGCGTTGTCGTAGCCGATCTCCTTCGCGATGCGCACCGAGGCGTCGCACAGCTCCTGCCGCACCCGTGCATCGAGGCCGACCGAGGGCGCGATCTCGACCACCTTTTGATGCCGTCGCTGCACCGAGCAATCGCGCTCGTGGAGGTGAAGGACATTGCCGTGGCGGTCGCCGAGAACCTGCACCTCGATGTGTTTCGCGCGCGGAATGTATTTCTCGAGAAACACCGCGGCGTTGCCGAAAGCCCGTTCCGCCTCGCCCTGCGCCTCGTCGAGCAGCGCGTCGAGGTCGCCCGCTTTGTGGACTACGCGCATGCCGCGCCCGCCGCCGCCGAAGGCCGCCTTGATGATCAGCGGAAAGCCGATGTGCGCCGCGATCTTCAGAGCCTCGCCGCGATCGCTCACCGGATCTTCCGTGCCCGGCAGTGTCGGCACCTTGAGCTTCTGCGTGAGCGCGCGCGCCGCCACCTTGTCGCCCATGAGTTCGAGCAGCTCCGCCTTCGGCCCCACAAACTCGATCCCCGCCTCGCGGCAGGCCCGGGCGAAGTTCGCATTCTCCGAAAGAAAACCGTAGCCCGGATGAATGAGGTCGACGCCGTGTTCCTTCGCCACCGCGATGATGCCCTCGATATCCAGATACGCGCCGACCGGCCCCTTGCCTTCGCCAACGAGATACGCCTCATCCGCCTTGAAGCGATGCATCGAGAACCGATCCTCTTGCGCATAGATCGCGACCGTCCGCAGGCCCAGCTCCGTGGCCGCGCGGAAGACGCGGATGGCGATCTCGGAACGGTTGGCGACGAGGAGTTTCCGGGGGGGACGGGGCGCAGAAATGCGGGGCGCGCGCGGCAGAGGATTCATAAAGGGCGCACAGACTTCACAGGAAGCTCTGAAAAGTCGATGGGAATGGAGGTCGGAACCCAGGTTTTCGCCTTTGAAGCAAAGACTTGCGACCACCCAACGACCCGCTCCCCGTGCAGTTCCCGTAAACCCGAACCCCGAGCGTGCGTGGAAGCGGCTATCGATGGTCGGGAAGATTTTTTAACGAGGAATGGAATTTGAGTTGACCATCCCCTTGGTCTCCCGCCAGACAGTGGAAGAACGACATGCGTGAGCGATCGGTTAGGTCCGCTCAGCCTGTCGTTTGCAGTAAAACAAAAACAACGAAACAACACGCAAACAACCATGAAAACTACTATGAAACTCACCATGTTCGTCGCGGCCCTCGCCGCCATGATCCTGGGTCAAGCGGCCGTCTCCGCCGCTGATTCCACGCCCGCCATCCTGAAGGCCGTCAAAGCCAAGCAGACCCTCAGCAAAGTCCAGATGAAGAAGGTCAAGGGCGAGCACTACGTCGGGAACAACTACAACTACGCCTTCAACAACAACTACGCCTACGGTAACTACGGCTACGGCAACGCCTACTACGGCAAAGGCTACAACAACGCCTACCTCTACGGCCGCGGCTACGGCTACGGCAACGGCTACAACAACGCCTACTACGGCCGCGGCTACGGCTACGGCAACGGCTACAACAACGCCTACCTATACGGCCGCGGCTACGGCAACGGCTTCTACGGCAACGCCTACTGCAACTACTAAGTCGCATTCAAGCACTTCGCTGAGTTGAAGTGCGCCAGGGCTGGTCTCTGCAATGAACCAGCTCTTAAGGTTCCCGTTGTCCCGCGGAAGGCGTTAGTGCCGCGGGACAGCGGGGAACTTTTTTTCCCGTCCCCCCGATTTTTCTTCCCCGCTTTTGCACCGACTTCGCGCCCGCTGCCGCCTGCTTTACCACCTCGAAATACCTTCATGTCATCCCTGCCTTATTTCCCCCTTCCAAGCCGCCGAATGCTTCGCCACACCTTTTCCGGTCTCCTCGCTTCCCTCCTCGCCGTCGCATCCGTCGGCCCCGCGCGGGCCGATCAGGTGGAACTGACGAACGGCGACCGCTGGTCGGGTCGATTGTTGCGGGTGGATCGCCAGACAGCGTGGTTCGAGATCGATCCGGGCGGAATTGGCCAACCGCAAGAGGTCGCAGTGCCGCGAGATCGGCTTCTCGCGCTGAAGGTTACCGACCTGGTGACAGCCCGGATGCTCAGCGGCGAACGGGTCATCGGCACCCTGGGCAGCGTGACTTCCGAGGGGGTGGCAGTCGATTCCGCGGCGCTGGGAGCCGTGACGCTGCCGTGGGAAAGAGTAGCGGAAGTCCTGGGCGGTGGCGCCCCGGTGGCTGCGTCCATGACCGGGGGAGTCTCGGCGGCGAAACTGGAAGGGATGGCCCCCCTGCTGGCGGGCCTGCCCGAAGGGGAACTGCTGGACGAACAGGAACTTGCTGCTTTCCGCGGAGCGGGCAAGCCCTCCGGCACGGGCGCGAGCACGGGAGCGGGCGGCTCCGACGCCGAGCTGGCGACGTCTGACACCGAGGTAGCGACGAAGATGAAGGAGGAAGACATCCGGCAGGTTTTCCTGCGTGAGTCCGCGGTGCTGCTCCGGCCCGGCCAGTGGGAATCGGAAGTCTCTTTCCGCTACACGCGGCTGCAAAATTCAACCATCAAGAGTTACGTGGGAGGCGGGGTCATCTCGAGCGAGCGTCGTATTTTCGAGAGTCAGATCGTCTTCCGGACTTCGCCGGTGAGAGACGTGGAAATCTTCGTCAACGTTCCGGTGCGCTACGCTTCGCAGCGGGTCGAGCGGGTCGAACAGGGGGGGGTCGTGAAATACCAAGGCAGCGGGTGGGGTGTGGGCGACGCGACGGCGGGCGTGAAATATCATCTCGTCCACGAAGGACCGGCCACCCCCGACATCATTCTCTCCGTCAACGGCACCGCGCCGACGGGGGACGACCCCTACGATTTCTCGCCTTCGGCCGTCACCTTCGGCGGCGGCCACTGGGGCGTCGGCGCCGGCGTCACCGCGATCAAGAGCTTCGACCCGGCGGTCGTCTTCATCGGGGTGGACTATGCCTATCGTTTCCCCGGCGACTTCCTCGGCGGCACGGTGAGCCCCGGCGGCGTCATCGGCTACAATCTGGGCACTGGCTTTGCCCTGAACGACAAACTCTCGCTCAGCGGGCAGCTCTCCGGCACCGTGCAGGCGGGCAACGGCACCGCGCCAGGCGGGATCGACGTGCGGCAGCGCGAGCAACTGATGCTGCGACTCGCATTTACCTATCAAGCCTCGCAGAAATGCTATCTGGAACCGTCGATCTCCATGGGGCTGACCGACGATTCGCCGGACAGCATCGTCGGGCTCTCGATCTCGAACCGCTTCTGAGTCCGTGAAAAAAAGGCTCATCCTCGCCTCCCTGCTCGCCGGGTTCGCCCTGCCCGGCGCCCCGCTCCGCGCGCAGAGCCGCAGCGCCCGCGCGACCCCGGCCCCGCAGATCATCATCACCAAAAAGGGCGCGCCCAAAAAAACCGCCAGCACCCCCGCGCCCGCGCCACCGCGCAAGAAGAGCGACGACCCTCAACCCATGTGGCTGGGCTCTCTCCGCGTGAGCAAACCGGTTAAAACCTTCGTCCAACTCCGCGACCATCATGTGGTGAAACAGGAGATGGACTATTCCTGCGGCGCCGCGGCGCTTTGCACGCTGATCAACTATTACTTCGGCGGCGCGCTCAACGAGCGGGACTTGCTCAACGAGATGCTCGACTCGCTGTCGGAGGCAGATCGCAAAGACCGGGTGGAAAACGGCTTCTCGATGCTCGACCTGCGCGACGCCGCCCTCCGGCGCGGCTACCAGGCCGAAGGCGCGCGGCTGCCCCTCTCCGTGCTCCCAGAGCTACCCGGCCCGGTAATGGTGTATCTCGAGGAAGACGGGATGCGGCATTTCGCGGTCTTCCGCGGGGTGGTGGAAGATCGCGTCTATCTCGCCGACCCGAGCCGGGGCAACGTGCGAATGGACGTCCGGCGCTTCAACAAGATCTGGCCGGGCATCGTCCTAGTCCTCGGCAAAGAGGGCATGGGATTGATTGCCGAGCACGGCCTCGCGGTGACCGACCGCCCCCCGATCCGCCCGGAGCTGAAGACCGCCCGGAGCGCGGTCTTCCGGCGGCCGTAACGGCGAGTGTTTCCCGCTGAGGGAGATCTGGAAAGAAGCGCGCAGCACAGGCGCCGTTCAAAGCCTTGTCATCCTGAGGCGTCTCCATGCGGTTGCATTCTGTCTTTCAACGCAGAGACGCAAAGACGCAGAGGCCTCGGAGGAAGATTTTCGGTATGCATGGCGCACGCCTTTGGGTGATCGCTCCGGCAGTGCCTCTGCGTCTCTGCGTTAAAATCAGATCCGAACTGCATCGTCACGGCTCAGGGTGACAGGGCTTTTCGGATTGGGCGTTGCGCGCCGGTTCGCGAGGTTCCCGCGTGACGGTCGGCGGCTTTCGCTTTAAGACCGCGCCTCCACATGAATCGTCCCGGCTTTCTTCTCATCCTCGAAGGCATCGACGGTGCGGGGAAATCGACGCTCCTTCGCGCGCTCGCCGCGCATTTGCGTGCGCGCGGCCTCACCGTGACGACCAGTCGCGAACCCACCGATGGACCGCACGGCACTGCGCTTCGTCACTCGGCCCGCACTGGCCGGCTTTCGCTCGCGGACGAGCTCGACCTCTTTCTCAAGGACCGGGCGGAGCACGTCACGACGCTGATCCAGCCCGCGCTCCAGCGCGGCGAAGTGGTGATCCTCGACCGCTACTACCTATCCACCGCTGCCTACCAGGGCGCGCGCGGCGCGGATCCCGCGGAGATCATCGCACGGAATGAAGCCTTCGCCCCGCAGCCCGATCTCGTGTTGCTCCTCGACATCGATCCGCTCGGCGGGACGGGCCGCATCCTGCACCGCGGCGATCAACCCGACGACTTCGAGGCCGTGACCTACCTCGCCAGGGTGCGCGAGATTTTCCTCTCGTTGCCGCAGCCGTTCATCCGCCGGATCAATGCCACCCGCCCCGTCGAGGAAGTCTTCGGCAACGCCGCCCGGATCCTCGACGACAAACTCATCGCCGCCGGGATGACGCTCGTCTGACCCATGCTCCTCTGGCGCGAAAAGCTTCCCGACTCCTGGCTTCCGAAGGTTCGCGGGAATCTGCCCGCGGTGCTCGTCGACCACGCCTATCTCGAGCGCAAGGCGGCGAACGCGGCGCTCAACCTGGAGAAATACGACTAGTTGCGCGATTACCTCGCCGAGCTGAACGCGATCGCGATCGAGGAACTCCAGCACTTCGGGCTCGTGCTCGAACTGCTCCGCGAGCGCGGCATCGAATTTGGCGGACCGCATCGCAGCCCGTGGATCTCCGGGATGATGGCGCAGGTGCGCAAGGGCCGGAAGCAGCAGGCGATCGATCACCTCGTGGTCTGCGCGCTGATCGAGGGGCGGAGTTGCGAGAAGTTTCAGATCCTCGCGG
>JANOAZ010000085.1:0-15333 GCA_031411395.1 Chthoniobacteraceae bacterium | reverse complement strand
GCGGGCGACGTGAATGGCGACGGCTTCGACGACGTGATTATCGGCGCGCGCTCTGCGGACGGAAGCCGGACCTTTGGCGGCGCGGCCTACGTGGTGTTTGGAAAGGCGGATGGCTTCGCGGGTGGGTTCGATCTCGGCGCCCTCAATGGCACCAACGGCTTCCGCATCATCGGCACCGCGCAAAGTGCCGCTGTCGGCAGCAGCGTCGGCGCGGCGGGCGACTTCAATGGCGATGGTTTTGCGGACGTGGTTGTCGGCGCGCAGTCGTCTGCCGAGGGCGGGACATACGCGGGCGCGGCTTACGTGATCTTTGGCAAGGCGAGCGGCTTCACCGCGACGCTCGATGCGGCGACGCTCGATGGCACCGCCGGCTTCCGTTTCACCGGCCAGGCGGCGAACCAGTTCGTCGGCAGGAATGTTGGTGCGGCGGGCGATCTCAATGGCGACGGCCTCGGCGATGTTTTTGTCAGCGCGCCGGGCGCGGACCTGAGCGCGACCGTCACCGACTCCGGAGCCGTTCACGTCCTTTTTGGCCAGCGGACGCCGGCGGAGAATTTCGGGCCGAACGGGCTCTTCTTCCGCGGCTTCACCATCCACGGTGCGGCGAAGGGCGACAGCCTCTCCGCCGGCGGCGCAGCGGGCGATGTGAACGGCGACGGCTTCGACGACCTCATCGTCGGCGCGCGCTACGCCGACGCGAACGGCTCGAATTCCGGCGCCGCCTACGTCGTCTTCGGCAAGGACTCGATCTTTTTTCCGAACTCCGTCAGCGAACTCAACGGCACGAACGGCTTCCGCCTCCGCGGCGAAAAGGCGGAGGATCATATTGGGCTGAGCGTCGGCGGCGCAGGTGACGTGAACGGCGACGGCTTCGCGGACCTGCTCATCGGCTCGAGCCGCGCGGGCTTTTTCAAGGGCGTGAGCTACGTCGTGTTCGGCAAGAGCGCGAGCTTTGGCGCGTCCTTCGACCTGTCGAAGATCAATGGCCCGAACGGCTTTGAGATCACCACGCCCCCCGCGCTTTACGGCATCGGCCACAGCGTTGCGGGCGGGGATGTGAATGGCGACGGCTTCGACGACGTGATCGTCGGCACTTATTTCACGCGCCTCCGCGGGCCGGCGTCGGGCGGGGCGTTTGTCATTTATGGAAAGGCGGACGCTTTCACGCCGACCTTCGGCCTCGCCAATCTGGAGGGGCAGAACGGCTTCGTGCTGAGCGGCGAGGCGGTCAACGATTTAGCCGGCTTGTCGGTCGGCAGCGGCGGCGATTTTAACGGCGACGGCTTTGACGACATCGTCATCGGCGCCACCGGGAATAGGAACGTAAACGGCGCGGATTCCGGCGCGGGCTACGTCGTTTTCGGCTTCGACAGCGGCGCGGTCACGCATCCCGGCGACGCGGGCCCGAACACGCTCACCGGCGACGCCGACCCGAACGTGCTCGTCGGCGGGCGCGGGAACGACACGCTGCTCGGCAACGGCGGCAACGACGCCTCGCGCGGCGCGCAGGGCGCCGATGTGTTCGGCCTCAGCGATCCGAATTTCCGCCGCATTGCCGGCGGCACGGGCATCGACACGCTGCGCTTCGATGGCGCCGGCCTCGCGCTCGATCTCACCACGCTCCCCGATTCGCGGCTCTCAGGGATCGAGCGCATCGACCTCACCGGGACCGGCGCGAACACGCTCACGCTCAACTTCCGCGACGTGCTGAATCTTTCGCCCTACTCCAACGCGTTGACGATCGTCGGCGGAGCGGACGATCTCGTGAACCTGGGTCCGAACTGGTTCCGCGGCGTGCCCGAGACGATCGACGGCACGCTTTTCACCGTGCTCCACCACGGCGAGGCGACGTTGAAAATCGCCGCTGGCCTCGACACGTCGCCGATCGCGGGCTGGGCCGCCGGGCGGCAGAACGGCGAACGCGGTTTCACGATCAACGGCACTCGGGCATTTGGACACTTTGGCCAATACGCGTCCTCGGCGGGCGATGTGAACGGCGACGGGTTTGAGGACATCATCACGGGCGATTATTCCGGCGAAGTCGGCGGGGTGCGGCGGGGCGCGGCCTACGTCATCTTTGGCAAGGCGGGAGGATTTGCGGCCAGCCTCGAGGCGTCGGCACTCGATGGCACCAATGGCTTCCGCATTTCCGACGCGAGTGCCTCAGGTTTCTTCGGGCAACACGTGAGCGGCGCGGGCGACGTGAATGGGGATGGATTTGCCGACCTGATCGTGGGCGATACGGCGAATGCCGCGGGCGGTGTGAATGCGGGCGCGGCGCACATTATCTTCGGTCGCAGCGGTGGCTTCTCGGCGGATCTCGATATTGCCACGCTCACCGGCGCTAATGGCTTCACGCTCACGGGAGAGAAGGTTGGGGATTACGCGGGAGCAGAAGTCTCCGGTGCGGGGGATGTGAATGGCGACGGCTTCGCGGACGTGCTCGTCAGCGCCCTCGGTGCTGACCCGAACGGCCTCTCCTCCGGCATGGTCTATGTCGTTTTCGGCAAGGCGGGCTTTTCGAAAACGATGTCGCTGACGACGGTCGATGGCACCAACGGCTTTCGACTGGCGGGCGAAGTGACGAGGGATTTCGCGGGCACCACGCTCGCGGCCGCGGGCGATGTGAATGGCGACGGCTTCAGCGATGTCCTCATCGGCGCCACCAGTGCCAATGCCGACAACTCCGGCGCCGCCTACCTCGTCTTCGGCAAGGCCGGCGGCTTCGCGGCGAAGACAAATCTTAGCTCGCTGAACGGCGCCTCGGGCGTGCGCTTTGCGGGGGCGAAAGCGGCCGACTACGCCGGCAATGTCGGCGCGGGAGGCGACATCAATGGCGATGGCTTTGCCGACATCATCATCGGCGCGGGCGGCGTGGACGCGGGCCTCGAGCGCAACGGCGCGGCTTACGTCATTTACGGCAAGAGCACGCCCTTCGCCGCCAAGGTGCCGCTGGCCACGCTCCCCGCCGCGGCGGGTTTCCGCATCATCGGCGAAGCCGCCCAGGATTCCGCGGGGCAGAGTGTTTCCGGCGGCGGCGACGTGAATGGTGACGGCTTCGACGACCTGCTCATCGACGTGCCGGGTCCGAGCTTCGATGGCCGCTTCTCCGGCGGCGTGTATGTGCTGCTCGGGAAAGCCGGCGGCTTCGGCAGCAATCTCAGCCTGGCGCAGATCGACGGTGAAAACCTCGGCTTCAAACTAGCCGGTAGATCCAACAGTCAGCAATCGGTGGCGTTCGCCGATCTCAACGGTGACGGCTTCGACGACGTGATCTACGGCGAGCGCTTAGGAACCGGGAGTCAGAAATATTCGGGAGTCGTCCACGTCTTCCTTGGACTCGACACCGGCGCGGTGACGCACCCCGGAGATGCGGGCGCGAACACGCTCACCGGCGACGCGGGCGCGAATGTGTTTGTGGGCGGGCAGGCGGGCGACACCTTGCTTGGCCTGGGCGGAGTGGACTCATTCCGCGGCGGTCAGGGCGATGACATCATCGCTGCTGGCAATTCCGATTTCCTCCGCATCTCCGGCGGCACCGGCATCGACACGCTGCGGTTGGATTCCGCGTTTCAGTTTTTGGATCTGACCACCGCTGGCAACAGCCTCGTGCAAGGCCTCGAGCGCATCGATCTCAGCGGCACGGGCCCGCACACGCTTAGGCTCAATGTCCGCGAGGTGCTGAATCTTTCGCCGACCTCCAATACGCTCACGGTCCTCGGCGATGCGGACGATCGCGTGAACTTTGGCGCCGGCTGGATTCGCGAGCCTGACATGACCATCGACGGCGCGCCCTTCCAGGTCTTCACAAGCGGCGCGGCGACGCTGCGCATTTCCGCGGCGGTCGCGCACCCGCTGCCATCGGGCTACGCGCTAACGGTCGTCGGGAATGAATTGCCGGGACTCACGATCAATGGTGTCGCCGCAGGCGACAACGCGCGGATCGTCGGCTCGGCGGGCGACGTGAATGGCGATGGCTTTGACGACTTCCTCGTCTCCGCGCCAGGCGCCGCGCCAAACGGCATCGGCTCGGGCGCGGCTTACCTCGTCTTCGGGAGATCCGGGGGCTTCGCCTCGCCGCTCGAGCTATCCAGCCTCGATGGGACGAGCGGCTTTGCCCTCCGCGGCGAGGGCGCGAGCCATTACGTTTCTCACAGCCTGAGCGCGGCGGGCGACTTCAACGGCGACGGCTTCGGCGACCTCATCGTCGCCTCAATCAATACCAACGGCGCGACGAACCAGAGCGGCACCGCATATCTGATTTACGGCAAGGGCACGCCATTCGCGCCAGCTCTGGAGCTCTCCACGATCGACGGCACGAATGGATTCAAACTGCGCGCCACCGCCTTCTCCTCACTGAAGGGACTCTCGGTCGCTTCCGCCGGCGACGTGAATGGCGACGGCTTCGACGATGTCGTCATCGGCACGCCAAACTTCACGACCGGCGCTTTGACGCAGAAAGGCGCGGCCCACGTCGTCTTCGGACGCGCGACGAGTCCCGGTGCGACGCTCGATCTCGCGACGCTCAATGGTGCGAACGGCTTCACGCTCACAGGCGCGGCGAAGTTTGAATCCGCCGGCGTCTCCGTCAGCGGCGGCGACGTGAACGGCGATGGCTTCAGCGACGTGATCGTCGGCTCGTTCGGGGCGGGCAAAACTTACGTGGTGTTTGGGAAGGCCGCGGGCTTTGTGCCGACGATCGCGGTCTCCGCGCTGACCGGCGCAAACGGCTTCACCATCGACGGCGCCTCGCTCAACGCCAGCGCCGGACAAAGCGTTAGCGCGGCCGGCGATGTGAATGGCGACGAACTCGGCGATTTACTGATCGGCGCGCCGTTGGTGAAGGATGCTACCGGCGCGATTGGCGCGGCCTTTGTGGTCTTCGGTAAGTTCGGCAACACCTTCGGGAAGACGGTCAATCTCGGCGCGCTCAATGGCGCGAACGGCTTCCGCATCAACGGCCACGATGCCGGGGCCGGCGGCGAATATGCCGGCGAAAGTGTGGACGCCGCGGGTGATGTGAATGGCGACGGCTTTGACGACGTGGTCATCGGCGCAGCCTTCACCGACTCGCGGGGGGTGCAGAGCGGCGAGGCCTACGTGATCTACGGCCGCAGCTCGGGCTTCACGCCAGTTTTCGACACCGCCGCGCTCGACGGCGCAAATGGCTTCAGTCTCGTCGGCACGCTCTTCGGCGCGCGCGCCGGCCGCAGCGTGAGCAATGCGGGCGACGTGAACGGCGACGGTTTCGACGATGTGCTCGTCGGCAGCTACGGACCGGGCGGGGGCGCAGGGCGCTCGTTCCTCGTCTTCGGTTTTGACTCGGGCGGGGTTAGTTTGGCGGGCGGCCCCGGCGTCGATGACCTCGGGCCGGCGGGGGCAAATGTCATCGTCGGTGGCGCAGCGGACGACACGCTGCGGGGCAGTGGCATTGGATCGGATGTCCTGCGCGGCGGGCAGGGCGACGACCTGCTGGTGCTGACCGGCAATGGCTTCCGGCAGTTCGACGGCGGCAACGGCACGGACACGCTGCGGCTGGATGGCGCGGGCTTCAACCTGGGTCTTAAGGGCTTCAGCGGCTCGCGGATTCGGGGCATCGAGCAGATCGATCTGCGCGGCACGGGCGCGAATACGCTCACGCTGGATTTCCGCTCCGTAGTAAATCTCTCGCCGACCTCGAACACGCTCGTCGTCCAGACCGATCCCGACGACTTCGTGAACATCGGCCCGGGCTGGATTTCGCAGGGGAACGAGTTCATCGGCTCCGGCTCTTTCCAAGTCTTCAAGCAAGGCGCGGCGACGCTGAAAGTGCAGGAGGGCTCGCTCGCCATCACGCTCGTGAATGCGACCACCGCGACCTTCACCGACGTGGACGGCGATCTCGCGACGATCAAGGTCAGCAAAGGGACGCTGAGCTTTGCCGATTTCAAAGTCGCGCCCGCCGGGACCGTCGGCGGCTTCCAATTGCAGGCGGTCAATTTCTTCGACGACGGCGCGGAGTTTAAGGACGCGAACCTCACGATCACCGCCGCACCGACCGCGCTCGGCGGCGATGGGCGGGTGAACGTAGGCTTCATCAACGCGGCCGGAGTCGATCTTGGCAAAGTGAGCGTGGACGGCGATCTGCGCGCGATCATGGCCGGCGATGCGACGCTCACCACGCCCGGCCTCGACTCGCTCAGCATCGCGTCGATGGGTCGCTTCGGCCTCTCGACGCAAGGCGCGAGTCCGGCCGGCTTCAGCATCGTGAACGGCACGCTCGGCGCGCTCGAGATCGACTCCGATCTCGTCGATGCGCCGATCAGCGCCTTCGGACCCGCGGGCGGGATGTCGTTCGGAAAAGTGACGATCGGTGGCTCGATCGTCGGCGGGACGGCGGCGTTCACCGGTCTGTTCGCGGATCGCTCGACAGGTGCGATCGCGATCGGCCAGGACATCCGCGCGGGCACCGCGATCGGCGCGGGAGTCATCCAGGTCGGTGGGACTATCGCGAGTCTCACGGTCGGCGGTTCCATCGTCGGGCAGAACTCGGGGTTCGATTCCGTAAAAGTCACCGGCACGCTCGGCGCGACGAAGATCGGCGGTGATCTGGAGTCCGCGCGGATCACCGCGCGCGGCAGCCTCGCGAGTCTCGCCGTGACCGGCAGCGTGCTCAGCGCGCGCGTGCTCGCGGGCTACGACGGCGGCGCGGGTTTCAATGGCGACGCGACGATTGGCGCGGTCACGGTCGGCGGCGATTGGGTCGCGAGCGATCTCGTGGCGGGCGTTGGTTCGACAGACGGCTTTTTCGGCAACGGCGGGGAGTCGCTCATCGCCGGCGAGAACCCGACGAAGATTGCGAAGATCACGAGCATCACGATCAAGGGTCAGGCGATCGGCACGCCGGGCGGCGTGGATCACTTCGGATTCGTCGCGGAAGAGATCGGCAGCTTCTCGGTCGGCGGCACGAAGTTCCCGCTCGTCGCCAAAGCCTCCAACGACTTGAGCGGATTTTACGTCGGCTCCACGCTTGATCTGAAAGTGCGCGAGGTGAACGCCACGGTGACACCGATCGATCCGCCGCTCGGCGGCGGCGGTGGGGGAACTCCCGGGCCAGCCTTCGAGTTCCAGCTTTCCACGCTCAACGGCAGCAACGGCTTCGAATTCAGCGGACCAGCCCCGGCGAGCGACTTTAGCCGCACGGTGGACACCGCGGGTGACGTGAACAACGACGGCTTCGACGACTTCATCGTCAGCGCGCGCGGCGCGAGTCCGAGCGCCGGCGTAAACGCGGGCGAGGCGTATGTCGTCTTCGGAAAGGCAGGCGGCTTTCCCGCGATGTTTGACGCGAATGCGCTCAATGGGACCAACGGCTTCCGCATCGAGGGCAACGTCCAAGGGATGCAACTCGGCGTCGGCGCGGCCGGCGCGGGGGATTTCAACAACGACGGTTTCGATGACGTGATCGTCGGCGCGATCGACTTGAAAGGTCTCGGCGGGTCGGACACCTCAGGCTTCGTCATCTTCGGCAAAGCCTCATTTGCCACGACGCCGACGATCAACGTCGGCTCGCTCAATGGCAGCAACGGCGTTGAGCTCCGCGCCCCGCACGACTTCGACACCGGCGTCGGTTACCGCATGGGTGTGAGTGGGGCTGGCGATCTCAACGCCGACGGCTTCGACGATGCCATCGTCGGCGTGATCAACGCGGATAACAGCGGCACGGGGTCCGGCGCGGTTTTCGTCGTGTTTGGCCGCGCCAATAGCGCCGCCACGCTCATCGACATGGGCGCGCTCAATGGCAGCGACGGCTTCCGGTTCGACAGCGAGGCCGGCATTGTGAATCTCGGCTCCGCGGTGAGCGAAGCGGGTGACCTCAACGGCGACGGCATCGATGACCTCGTGATCGGAGCGCCGTATGCGACGGGCATCAACAAACGCGGAGAGGCCTACGTTGTGTTCGGCAAGACGTCGGCTTTTCCGGCGAGTTTCGGACCATCGGCCCTCAATGGGACCACCGGCTTCCGCATTTCCGGTGAGAACAATTACGGCAGTCTTGGACTCAGCCTCGATGCGGCCGGCGACGTGAATGGCGACGGCTTCGACGATCTCGTCGTCGGCGCGCCCTACGCCAGCATCACCGGGGAATTCTCCGGCGCGACGTATGTCATCTACGGCAAAAATACGTCGGCGAGCGGCGCGTTCGCGGCTGACCTCGGCGTTGCCTCGCTGAACGGCACGAACGGCTTCCGCTTCGTCGGTGAAAACGAATACGACTACGCAGGCCGCGTGGCGGGCGTGGGCGATGTGAATGGCGATGGCTTCGACGACATCGGCATCGGCGCGTTGGGCGCCGGCACGGGCACGTTCGTTGGCAACGCCTACGTCGTCTTCGGAAAAGCCAGCTTCGCCGCCAGCACCGGCGTCGAGACGCTCACGGCGGCGACGGGCCGCAAGTTCATCGGGGTGGCTGATGAGGACCAAACCGGGAAGTCGATCGCGGGTGTCGGCGACCTGAACGGCGACGGACTCGATGATCTGCTCATCGGCGCCTTCAAGGCGAACAGCACCGCGCCGAACAACGGGACCGGCGCGGCGTATGTCGTCTTTGGCACGTCCAATCGCGGCATTCCCTCACCGCTCGGTCTCGGCACGCTCACCGGCACGAATGGCTTCGCGCTCAACGGCGAAGCGGCCGCCAACAAGGCCGGCATCTCCGTGCATGACGCGGGCGATGTGAATGGCGATGGCTTCGGCGATGTGCTCGTGGGCACGCTGGCCGAGGCCGCTTACGTCGTCTTCGGAAAAGCGTCCGGCTTTCCCGCAGGCCTGGAACTCTCGTCGCTCACGGGCGCGAACGGCTTCAAGCTCCAGGGCGCGATCGCCGGCGAGTCGGCCGGGTTCTCCCTTGGCTCGGCCGATGTGAACGACGACGGCTTCACCGATGTGATCGTCGGCACGCGCCGCTCGGGCGCGTATGTCGTCTTGGGCAAAGCCGCCGCCTTCGACCCCACGCTGAGCCTCTCCGCACTCACGGGCACGAACGGCTTCAAGCTCACCGGCCCGACCACGAACGCCCTCGGCTTTGCGGTCAGCGGCGCGGGCGACATCAACGGCGACGGCGTGGACGATGTGATCCTCGGCGATTACCGGGACGACTCCATCAAGGGCGCGGCCTACGTGATCTTCGGCAAGACCACCGCCTTCGCTGCCACGCTCGACGTGACGACGCTGACCGGCACGGATGGCTTCAAGCTCACCGGCGTCGCCGTCGGGGATCGCGTTGGGATCAGCGTGAGCGACGCCGGCGACGTGAATAAGGACGGGGTCGCCGACTTGATCGTGGGCGGGTCCGAGACCGATCCCAATGGCGAGGCGTCGGGGACCGCCTTTGTCGTCTATGGGAAGACGACGCCCTTTGCCGGGACGATCAGCCTCGGTGCACTGACCGGCGCAAATGGCTTCCGGCTCCATGGCGTCAGGGCGATCGACCAGACGGGCTACTCCGTGAGCGGCGCAGGCGATGTGAATGGCGACGGCTTCAGCGACGTGATCGTCGGCCAGCGCGATGACGACGCTGCGGGCAACCAATCGGCCGGCCACGCCTACGTCGTCTTCGGCCAGGCCACGAACGGCACCGCCGCGTTCGAACTCTCCGCGCTCAATGGCGCAAACGGCTTCCGCCTCGATGGCACCGGCGCGTATGCGCACGCCGGCATTTCGGTGAGCAATGCGGGCGACGTGAATGGCGACGGTTTCGCCGACGTGATCGTGGGCGCGTATGGCTACAACAGCTACGCGGGCGCGGCCTACGTTGTGTATGGCAAGGCGTCGGGTTTCGGTGCGACGCAGAGCCTCGGCGCACTCAATGGCCTCAATGGCGTGAAGCTCTTCGCGTCCGGCCCATCGCACAATGCCGGCCATTCGGTGAGCAGCGCGGGCGACGTGAACGGCGACGGCTTTGACGACGTGATGGTCGGTGCAATCCTCGCCGCTCCAAACGGCGGCGCGTCCGGCGCAGGCTACGTGGTCTTCGGCCGCGGCGCGGCTGTTGGCGGCGGCACTCCGCCCAAGGTCAAACTCTCAAGCGATTTTAAGACGGCCACATTCACCGACCTCGACGGGGATCTCGTGACTGTGAAGACGAGCCTCGGCGCCTTTGCTCAGGCCGACTTCACGCTCGCCGCCGGGCCGCTTTTCAGCGGCGCGCAGTTGCAGAAGCTCCGCCTCGGCGCCGGCTTCGTAGGCGCGAACATCACCCTCACCGCCGTGCGCGGTCCGGACGGCGGCGACGGATTCGTGAACGTCGGCTTCCTCGACGCGGCGGGCGTGGACCTCGGCAAGCTCACGCTCGAAGGCGACCTCGGCCAGCTCGACGCCGGCAACGGCGATCCGCTCAAGCCCGCCGTCGCCGCACTCACCGTGCAATCGCTCGGGCGGCTCGGCCTTTCCACGCAGGTGCCGGCGGGCGCTTCGCTGGAGAGCAACATCCGCGGCAAGCTCGGCGCGTTCACCGTGAAGTCGGATATCGCCGGGGCGTTCGTGAACATCGACGGCAGCGCGAACGACGGCGACGACGACAGCGGCGCGATCACCATCGGAGGCTCCATCCGCGGTGGCGCGCTCGCGGGCAGCGGTTCGATTTTCGCCGCCGGCGACCTCGGCGCGGTGAAGGTCGCCGGCAGCGTGCTCGGCGGCGCGGGGTCGCATTCGGGCAGCATCGAGGCGGGCGGGAAGATCGCGAGCGTCAGCATCGGCGACTCGCTCTTCGGCGGAGCCTTAGCGACCAGCGGCAGCCTTATCGCCGGCACCACGCTGGGGGCGACGGCGATCGGCGGCGATATGAATGGCGGGCGCATTTTCGTCAAAGGGAACCTCCTGCCTGGGAGCAGCGCGCTCGCGCTGGCGATCAAGAGCTTGAACATCGGCGGCAACGTTTCGCGCGCGGACATCTTCGCCGGCTACGATCGCGAGGGCGCGGCCGCCCATGCCGATGTGCAGATCGGTGGGGTGAGCGCGGGACGCGATTGGGTCGCCAGCGATCTCGTGGCCGGCGCGCGTCCGATGGACGCCTTTTATGGCAATGGCGACGAACTGATTCCCGGCGGGAACGGAATCGTTTCGAAGATCGCGAGCATTCTGATCAAAGGCCAGGCGCTGGGCACCGTCGCGCTCGGCGATCACTTTGGCTTCGCCGCCGAGGAGATCGGCGCCTTCGCGATCGGCGGCACGGTTTTCAAGCTCACGCCCGGTGGTTCAAACGATCTCGCCGGCCTCCCGGTGGGCGCCACGCTCGACGTGCGCGTGCGCGAGACGCAGTAACGAGGCCGGCACGGCGTGGTCCGCTGATTGCGGAAAAAATCGAGGGGCAGAGACACGCGATCCTGCGGCGCGGGACGATCTGTCTTTGTAATGAAAAGATCACCCCGAGCATCCACCGTCGCGGTCGAGGATTGGGTGCAGCGTGCTGAAGAGTTCGCACGCCGCGAACCGGCGAAGGCCGTCGTCTCCGCCCTCGGCGTCGGCTTCCTGCTGAATCGTCTGCCGCTCGGCGCCATCGCGGGCGCCCTGGTCCATATCTCTTTCACCCTGCTGCGGCCGGCCCTGCTCGTCATCGGGCTGCTCAAAGCGAGCGAGTTTCTCCGAACCAACACTGTGACCCACCATGAATGAACCGAACTTTCAGGAACCCATTCCCGATGCGGCAACGGAATCGTGCGCAGAGTTCGACCAATGCGTCCGGCGCAATCCGATTGCGGCCATCGTCTTTGCCCTCGGGGCCGGATTGCTGCTCGCCATGCTCGCGCGAGCGCTGCGTCCTGAACCGACTCCGCGTGAACGCGCGGCACGAATCCTCGAAGATCTCGAGGCCCGGGTGCGCGAGGCGACGCGACCCGTCCTCCGCCGGGCAGGTTCGCTCGCCTGCGATGGGGCGGACGCGCTCAACGAAAAGGTGCGCGCCGGCGAAGCCAGCTTCGATCGCCTCTTCCGCGATGGCACGCAGCGGCTCCGGAAACTTTTCGCGTAACGCGACGGCAACAAGATTCACCGAATCCGGTGGGGGCCGGAGTGTGCTACGGCCACTCCGGCTCTTAGCTGCCTCGTAGGCGATCGAGCTGGAAAGGCGCGATCCGCGTCGGCGCTCGGCGTGCCGAAGGCCATCGGGCTGACAGGATTCGACACAGATTCCCGAGCACGCGGTCCCTTGCTTTTTCCACAGCCTCGGGCAACCTCGTCTTTGTCGTGGATCAAAAAATATTCCTCAGTCAGTTCGCGCTCGGTTTTTATCTCGGGTGCGTCTTCCTTCTCCTCTCGCTCTACCAATATTTCCGCCTCAAGGGGGAGTTGGGGCGCTTCCGGCGGCACCTTTCCGACAAGCTGGAGATCGAGGCGGAGACGATGAAAAAGATCAAGCAGGAGCAGGAATCACTTCGCCGGGAAAACGAAAGCCTGCGTATCAAAGTAAACGCACTGAACGAAACACCGGATCGCAAGGTCCAGCGCGACCTCGAGATCTACGCGCGCGCGGAAAAGCGGATGTTGCTCAATGTTCCCGGCTTCGCGCCCGCGTGGGAGACCGCGAAGACCGAGGCGCATAATGAACTGTCCGAGGAGGAAGGTGGGCGGAGCGCACCGAAGCGGATATTCCAGCGGCTCTTCGGCGGCAGCGGCACCGCGCAGAATGCCCTTCCTGCGGGGAGCGGCAGCGGCAATTCGCACGAGAGCGGCGCGGCAAAGACAAACGCGGAGACGTAGCCGTTCCTTCGATTTCTCAGGCCTTCATCCGCTCGATATTGGCCCCGAGTGCGTTCAGCTTTTCGTCGATCAGTTCGTAGCCGCGGTCGATGTGATAGACGCGATTCACCTCGGTCACCCCCTCCGCTTGCAACCCGGCCAAAACCAGTGCGGCGGAGGCCCGAAGATCACTCGCCATCACCGGCGCCCCGCTGAGTCGCTCCACACCTTTGATGATCGCCGTCGGGCCATTGAGCGCGATATCCGCGCCCATTCGTTTGAGTTCTGAAACGTGCATGTACCGCTGCGGAAAGATCGTCTCCGTGATCACCGAAATGCCGCTCGCTTTCGAGAGCAATGCGCACATCTGCGCCTGCATATCCGTCGGGAATCCAGGATACGGCTCGGTGGTCAATTCGAGCGCTTTTGGAGAACCATTTCCGGTGATCGTGAGGTTGTCACCTTTCACACTGATGCCGTAGCCAGCGCGCATAAGCGCGTCGGTGACGGACGTGAGGTGCGAGGCATCGACGCGCTTGAGCGTCACCTCTTTCCCGGCGATGGCCGCTGCAGCGAGGAACGTCCCGGCCTCGATGCGGTCGGGAATGACCGAGTGCTCGGCTCCGTGAAGTTCTTTCACTCCCTCGATGACGATGCGTCGGGTGCCCGCGCCTTCGATCTTCGCCCCCATCTTGTTGAGGAAATTTGCGAGATCCACGACCTCCGGTTCGGCAGCCGCGCTGTCGATGACCGTCGTTCCCTCGGCCAGAACGGCCGCCATCATGACGTTGTCGGTGCCGAGGACCGTGGGACCCAGCTTTCCGCGCAGGTTGATCACGCCGCCGACGAGTTGACCGGCAAAGACTTTGACGTTGCCTTGCTCGATGCGATGCATTGCGCCGAGCCCCTCGAATCCTTTGAGATGGAGGTCGATCGGACGATCGCCGATCACACAACCGCCGGGCAGCGAGACGGTCGCTTCCTTCTCCCGACCGAGCAACGGACCCAGCACGCAGACCGAGGCGCGCATCTTTCGCACGATCTCGTATGGGGCTTCCGTTCCGATCTTTTCGGCTTGGACGGTAACCACACCGCTCGCGCGCTCCACCTGCGCGCCGAGATGCGAGAGGATTTGCAGCATGTAGTGGATGTCGCTCAAGTCCGGGACATGGTGAATCACGCACGCCTCCCTGGTGAGCAAGGTCGCTGCGAGGATCGGGAGGGCAGAGTTTTTCGAACCGCTAATTTTGACAGATCCAGAGAGGGACTGGCCCCCGTGCACGAGAATTTTATCCATAGGATGCGAAGACGAATCGGTGCCGCCCTTGGTAATCGCTCACCACGCGAATGTCTTGAAAATTGTTCGCCGAGAGCAGCGCCTGCAGCTCGTCCGTCTGATCGTGGCCGATCTCGAGCGCGAGCGAGCCGCGTAGATGCTTCGTCGCTTCCGGTATGAAACGCTCGAAGACTCGCATCCCTCGCTCGCCGCCGTCCAGTGCGCCCAACGGGTCGCGTTGAACTTCGCGCGCCAGCGTGGAGATAACTCCAGCATCGATGTACGGAAGATTCGCCACGATCAAATCGAACTCCCCCTCAGTGCCCGAGAATAAATCGCCCTCCCTCAGTCGGAGCCTTTCGGAGAGTCCCAGCCGACTGCCGTTCTCCTGCGCCAGCGCCAGCGCGTCGGCTGAAATATCCACCGCTTCCACCGCGGCGTCCGGCCACGTCGCTGCAAGCGTCAGGGCAATCACGCCACTCCCAGTTCCGACATCTAGTACGCGGCGCGGGAAGTTACCTTTCTTTTGAAACTCGGCGATTACCAGCTCGCAAAGTTGCTCCGTCTCAGGCCGGGGAACGAGGGCTCGCGAATCACAGGAAAAGATTCGCCCGCAAAATTCCACCGTGCCAAGTAAATGCTGGAGTGGTTCCCCTTGCGCACGGCGCTTCACCAACCCCCGCAGGGGCGTAAGTTCCTCGTCGCTCAGGGGGCGATCGAACTCGAGATAAAGCTGCATGCGTTTCTTTCCCAGCACATGGGCGAGCAGATGCTCGATATTCAACCGTGCGCTCTCTACTCCACTTTTTTGAAAATAAGCGGTCGTCGCCTGGATGACCTCAATCACGGTTTTCATAGCGTGCGTTTTCTATCTCCCACCAGGCGATTCCGCAACGCGCCGTCGCGCAAAACTCGCCGCCAGTTCACGGAGGAGCCTCCCGCCTCTACTGCTGGCGTGCACGCAAATGCACCCTCTTCCAGCCGCTTGGGAATCAGCCACAACCCCGCCGACCAGCGCGTGCAGTCCCTCAAAGCCCTTGCGCCTATCGCATGGTCCGATCGCCAGAAACAGCCGCAGCCCAGCCATGAAACTCAGCATGACGCCCCCGTTTCGACTGCCTTCGGCATCGGCGCCGCCCGCGTCACACCGCCGGTCTCCAGCGCGTGTAGCAACCACGCGGCCAGCGCCGCTCCCGCCACGTTGTCAACTGTCGCTGAGATTTGACCCAGTTTCGGTCGTCTAAAACTGACCCGGGTTGGGGCGATGGAGGGCGGGCATGCTCAAGGTTGATGTGGTTTTAGTGTTTGGTGGTTTTGCTGGGTTGGTGGTGGGCGGAGGGGAA
>JANOAZ010000084.1:0-66435 GCA_031411395.1 Chthoniobacteraceae bacterium | reverse complement strand
CTTCCGCCTGCGTTGCGCCCTCTACATGGTCGCGCTCAGCGCCGCCCGCGCCAATCCCATCCTGCGGGCCTTCTACCAGCGCCTGCGCGCCGCCGGCAAACCCGCCAAAGTCGCCCTCACCGCGGTCATGCGAAAGCTCTTCATCCTCCTCAACCACCTCCTGAAAAATCCCCACTTTCAGCTTGCGGCCTAAACACAGTTGCTTCGCAAGCTCAGGATGACGGTTTTCGATGCGGCGCTGCGCGCCAGGGCGAGCATCGCACTCATCTGGACGAATTCCGGTACACCCCCCGTGTCTCTGTGGTTTCATTTTTTAAGATGGGTCGCGAGGGCATCGATCTCCCGTTCCTGTGCCGCGATGAGCGGGATGAACTGTTCGATCTCATCCGGGAACCAACGTTTCGACGGATCGAGATGGTCGCGGCTGCTCGGCTGTACCGTCCGGTCCCCGTTGAGGAAGGCCCAGTTCTGGGGCCGCCAGTAGTGAAACCAGAGTCGGTTCTTCTCGATGATCTTCGCGCGCAGCAGTTCGTCATTCGAGCCAGACGAGGGAATCCCTGGGTCCGGATCGGTGGGACCGGCGAAGTGCCGGCTAATCTTCATCGCCAACCTTGCGTAGCCGGCATTCTGCGGGAGGCCCGCATTTGCCTGCGCTTCGTGACCGGCGATCACGATGCCTGTGAAATCGACGAACGGAAGCCCATGCTTGCGCGCGATCTTTCCCTCCGCTTGGGAATACGCGGCAAGCGTCGCCTCCATCCCGCGCCCCGCCATCCGCTCAGAGAGCACAGGTGAGAGGAGCAGCACGCGGCGTTTCTTCGTATCTCCGCCCACCAACCGGCCGATCAAGTTCTCGTACGCTGCGGCGAACTCTGCGATCTCGTCCGCACTTTCGCCCTTCGCCTTTCGCCCTTCGCGATTTCTTCCCAAGCTCTCCATCTGGCCGAACTGCGCGATCACCACAGTGGCGCCGATCTTGGTGAGTTGATCTTCCAGCGGGGGAAAATTCAGGTCGCGTCGCTGTTCGAAGACCGTGTCTCCTTCCCACGCAAGACTGCGGAAACGCAGCCGGTGATCGGGCAACGCGCGGGTGAGAAAAGACTCGAGGTACCCATATTCCGACATGGCCACCATGTCTTCGCCTCCGACCAAGGCGATGACATCGTCAGGCTGGAGAAATGCCTCGGCTCCAAAGCTTTGAAACGCGATGCCAGCGACGGCGAAGAGAAGCAGGAGGGACTTGAATGCGGGACTCACAATCGTGCGAACCTATCTGGCGCTGATCCGCCTGTCCACGCCCGGTCGGCGCGATAACGGACACGTCAAACAGCGGCCTGATTACGGGTCGAAGCGTTTGGTGCCCAGCACGCGGAAACGGTAGGTATCATCGAGTGTTTTTGCCGTGTCCACATCGATTCGAATCGATCGATCTGCGGTATTGGAAAAACGCTCATCCTGCGGATCGATATAGCGCTCGATGATCGAGGACCCGCGGTACTCACCGATGACGCGGTCCTTCTTCTCGTCCCAAGCGCGATAATGTGCATCCGCCTTCTTTGGGTCGGATGGCGCGCTCTGCCGCAAGGATTGGGCGCGAACGTGGACACAAAAGGTGTTCGATTTCGTCGTCAGCCGGGGATAGAGATCCGCATAGGGCTTCTCGCGCACGTTGTCGCCAGTCAGATTCTGTCCTTCGCTCCTGCCTGGTGAACTCCACCAGTTCTTGATGCTCGTATCATTCGGTGTCCACGACGTATTCTTGATCGGCTTCCCATCCTGCCGAGGGTAAAGATAGAAATCGCAGATCTGGGCCGCGGTCTTGAAGAAACCTTTGTGGTGCTTGTTCTTGTTGGTAGGATCGTCGTCCTTGTCCGGGTCAATCGGCGCCTTTGAACTATAGACGTCAAAAAACGCATCGAAGGCTTTCAGCGTTTCGTCGCGGTCCACGACGTAGCGGTAATTTACCGACTTACCACTCACCTTCTTTGGGATCGGCCACTTTGGTTCAATTGTCTCTGTGCCTGATCCCGTTTTGAAGGTCGCCACGTCGGCTTCCGGGATCGCAGTGACCCGAACGGGTTGCAAGGCGGCTCTCATGCCCGTCGAGCGTTTGATATGATTGAAGGGCACGATCTGGTAATTCATGTTGATCTTCCCCGCGGTCGAGAATGGTTCGCTAATCGCATATGGCTCCACCACCGGCATGGTGAACAGGTCGAGCCAGAGATAGTCCTTCGGTCCCAGTTTCACATTCCGACCGGGATGACTGTCGCCGGCGGGATTCGGCGAAAAGCAGAGGGTCTGCCAGTCCACATCCTTCCCGGAAGGAAGCGAGCCAAACAGAACTGCGGACGGAACCTGCCGATTCGGAGTGAAGAACGTGTCGTAGGTATCTTCATAGCTCCAGACGAAATACGGGTATTCATACCGAAATCGTTTTGGATTATAGGGTACGTACGCGGGAGGCGTGGCATCGTTCCAATAATAGAGTTCGGTACGGTAGGTGACATTACCTTCATCGGCCTTGTTGCAGAAGGGGCCATCTGCGAGGTTGCCTATCCCGGTATCAAAGTCGCCCAACTTGAGGTCAGTACTCCGGAACACTCCGTTGAAAGGTGCCCCGTCATGCGTCAGATGAGGCAGATCAGCCGACTGAGCCGCCGGATATTTCGTGGTTCCCTGAAGTTGGGCGATGTTCCCGAACTTGGTCTCGGAATAATAGATCGCGCTATCGCCTCGGCGGAGGGTTTGGGCGTGGAAAACTGTTGAATTCAGATAGTCCGGATGAGTGGTGAAGACCCGGTTACTATCGGTCAGACACGACGCGCGGAGATCTCCTTTACCGAAGACCACGCTACGCACCACGTCCCCGGGTTGAAGGATCTGCCGCCAGCGATTGGTGTAATTTGGCGAGGGGGCCACTCCCGCGGGCGGACTGGAACCATTGTTTGAGTTACCATCTCCAATCCACGCCATACGTCCGGCGAGGGACTTTACTTGACGCAAACTCGGTAGTCTGGGGGGATTGGCCCCCCACCAACGATTGCCAAGATTGGGAATAAACCCGCCCGGATCGCCTGTATCTGCCACATCCGGCGTCCCCGCGGGTTCCCCATTCGGTTGGCCGTTGGCAAGAGTCCCGCTCGCTTGAAACCAGATCATGTCTTTGGGAACCGGAACTGTGGCAGGAGGAAACTTCAGCGTCAGCGTGTGGACCTTGAGGGGGGTCTGCCCGACAACCCCAGTACCGAATCCGATCGTAACGTTCAAATCCGTTCCGGTTAATTTCATTTCGGTATCGGCTTTCGGGATCGCCACGCCTGATGGAGTGGTCGGATCCGACCACGGAGAATTCGGACTGGCTGGCACTCGATCAGGGTCAGGTTGCGACTGAAATGGATACCAGTTGGCTTGAGTCGTGCCACCGCCCTCTCCTCCCTTGTCTCTCATGGGATGGATGAAGCCCTCCGAGCCTCCCGAATTGCGGCCTCCCCAAGTATTTCCCGATGAATACTTATAGCTGTTGGTTGCCGTGGGCAGGAAATTGAGGGAGGTGCCATTGATCTGAAAAGCTTCCATTCCAGTGACTTCGAAAACAATCTTTCGCTGTTCCTTCGACGCGGAGTGCGGCGCCAAAGTGGGCGCGAAACCCTGCATCGGGTTGAACGTTTCGAAAATGACGAAGGCGCGAACCAAGTTATGGGTCTCTACCTCGCCCTTCGGAATCTCCGACTTCAAGAAGTAGCGTTTTTTGGTTGCGCCGCTGCCGACTTGATAGCCGGAGTGATACAAAACGAGCGAGGCTTCCGAGATGGATGGGAACCGGCCAAATCCGACCCTGTCCCCGAGTTTGGAGGGCACGACCAATCCGCGCGGGGCAAACTTGAACTGCTCGCTTTTCACCACTTCCTTCGCAGTGGGGCGTGGTATTCCATACGAGTCGAAGGTAATGATTCCTTTGTCGCGGGTGGAGTCGCGCAGGTTAACGCAGCGAATGTAATCGAAGATCTCAACTAGGACCTGATCCCTGCCTAATTGGTCCCCTCCGAAAGCGACGTTCTTATACTTGGATTCAAAGCTCAACCCGCCGAAACCGGGAAATGGATTGCCGGTCACTTCCCGCAAATACTTGATCAAGTCCTTATTCCGCGAGAGCTCGATATCTCTAGTTGGGTCATACGCGCCAGTCGTGCTATTGGTGCCCTCAATGTTGCGTTGAAAAATGAAACGCGTGACCTTGTCTTCCGCCTGCTTTGAAGCATCCGGCCCGATGGTGGAACAAAACGCGAGCAACCGGTCCGAGGCGTTCCATAGATTGGATTCGTCCTCTTGCTTACTTACTTTCGCGACCGGCCAGATGGTAATCCGCGGGCGTCCGAAGAGATTCATTTCCGGCGATCGGCTGTGCGCGGTGAGAAAGAAACGCATCTTCTCAAGAAGGTCGGGTGTGATCACTCCCTTGGCCTCTTTGACGTCGAGATCGACATCGCTCTCGATCCGCTGGTCGTTCTTTTGATCCGCCGTATTCGGCTGGGCGTAAAACAACTCATCCACCGAGGCGTAAAGCCGCTTCACCCGGGGACCGGCGGCATCGTCAAATTTCGCGATCAGACGATCCGTGCCAAAATTTGAGCCGCGCTCCTTTTTCGTGGGATCGGTGTCGAACGTGTACTGAAGACGCGGCGCCAGGAGCGCGAGCTGGCCGGAGGAGAGTAGGTACGGCATGTTCTGCGCAGGGCTATTGCGGTTGACCTTCGTCCCCCGGAACACGATGCCGAGGGAGGTGGTGGAAGGATGCCCCGGATAACGCTGGAACTCGCCCCGCGTGGGCTGAGACGTGCCCAAGCCACCGGTGTCCATAAGTTGTGAATCAAGTTTTTTATCCAGCTCGCCACGGTCGAATGAGGTCAAGACCCGGGGGGTATCCCAAAACGAGCCGGCATAGGTGTCCTCGGTGTACGGGGCGCCCAGCCGATCTCGAGGGCCATCGCTGGTTGGTGGGGAGATTCCCTTCAGCGAAAACCCCCCTGCCGTATTGATGTTAATTTTACTGCTTTCGTCGTCCGTCCAAAAGGCGACGCGTCCGACGATGGGATTGGCGGCGGTGGGTGCGCGTTCATTCTCCTTCCAAGTCGCGCGAGTGCCATCGGCCTCCGAGGCAGAAGGGGCGGTGAGGGTGCCATCCTTGAGGACGTAGAGCCAGCGAACGGGCATCCGAGCTCGTTGGGACGAGCTATCCCGATCTGCTTTGGAGCCCACGGGAAGATTCAGTTCCAATCCCTCAACCTTCTGGTCGAGTGATGGATCGAGGATGGGATAACGAGGGACGTTCGTGACCTTGCCACCCAACTTTCCGCTGGGATCAGGAAGCTGCACCGTCACAAACTCGTTCAGGTCGGTCCACAGGGCGGGGACGTGATTCCATCCGTCCTTGGGCCCTTCGACCACATCGTTGGCAGGATCATAGGTATCGATTTCCTTGCCACTGATGATCATGTCGTCGGAGGAGTAGAGCTTGAAGAAAGCATCCGCCTTCGAGGAAGCCTTATCGCCGTCGCGATAGACCCGGATCATTCCAGGTTGTGAACCCCACGCGCCGTTCAGCCGGCCGGTCGATTCACGGATCTGCCCCATGACGACCGAGACGGCCGACTCCGCGAGATGACTGGCGCTGACTTCACCGGTGAAGCTTTGCGCCGCAGTCAATTCGTCCTGGGAGTTGGAGAAAAAGCCCACGACAAAAACCGAGAGCAAGACAAGGAAGACAAGAACGACGACGAGCGCGATACCGCGCCGGTTGTTAGGGAGGGATGTTTTCATGGGTTCGGTATTTAGTTGTCCTGCCAGCGGCTCCACTTCGCGCCACGAATGGCGACGTTGGAAGTGAAGATTCGATAAGTCAGTTTCTTCTCGATGAGTTGTTTCTCGAGCTCCGCGAGATCGCCATCCCCGGGAGCCACGCTCGTAGGGTTGTCCTCGAGTTGTTTCGACAGCTTGAAGATCGTCTTGAAGTCGAGGCCCTGCGTGGCATCCCCGTTCGCGGAAGCCGCCAGACGCTGAGCGGACGCCTCGTCGATGGCGACCATCGTCACCGTCACGACGGGCGGGAGTTGATTCTTTGGATTCAACTCGGGATCAGAGGCCTTTTTCGTGGGATTCTTGAGTGCCGCTGCATCGTTGGAGAGGCGCTTGGAATCGTAATCATAGACGGGACAAAGCACGTCGAGTTTGGGAGGTTTGGCCGCCGCGCGGAAGGCCTCATCCTGGGGTGAAAGCCGGGGTAGAATGATCAAGGCGAGAACGTTTTCCGCCAGCACCCGCACGTTCGTCCGGCGGCTCACCGGAACGGTAAACCAATTGAGCCACTTGGGGTTGTCCCAATTCGGGTCGATGGGTTCCCCTTTTTTTGCTCCGTCGCTGTAGATGCTCGGATTGTCCATCTTCAGGGTCTCCGAGGGTTCCATCACCTCCATCAAACGCGAGCGCGTGCGTGCCGGAATGATCCCGGTAAGAAATTGAGGGACGAACTGCGAGTCATCCGTCACTTCCAGGAAGTAACCCCATGTATTCATGAGATTGCTCAGCGGCTTGTGAGATTTGCTGGGGTCCTTTCTGACCACGAGGTCGTCATCGACAAAGCCCAGCGGCGCCTGGAAGAAAATGGCATGGGTCGGCCGCGTGATGCCATCGGCGGACCCGATCAGTTGTTGAGCGATGCCCGTGCGAAAGCGAAGTTCCGACTGCCGCAGGTAGCCATCCGGCACCGCGCTGCGGTCCGGTTTTCCATTCACGATGGGAAAGCTGTAGTCCCAGTAGGTATTCAAGGTGGCCTGTGAAACTCGGCGGGTCATCGACTCGAATCCGCGGCGGGCCTGCTGAAATTGCTCAATCTTGGCCGCGCTGCGCCGCCACATGTCGCCGGTTTGATTTGTCGCTGTCACGAGCAGAAGCATCAGCCCGGTGAAAACAGCCGTGGCCGCGAGCAACTCCACAATCGTGAATGCAGCACGACGCGGCTGGGGATGGGAGACGGGGGAAGTCATTGGTTTTTTCCGACGTAAGTTGAATACGTGAAGATATCGACGCCGCCTTTAGGCAACCAAAGATTGCGTTCCGGCTTGTTCCGGTCATCTACAGCGTCCTTGCTGAGTTTGAGTTCCACCCCGCTCGGGTTCCGCGCGATCTGGATCGTGAGTTGCGCCAGATTGCCGGACTCCCTCGCCTTCCGTGCGAGCGGGAATCCTTCCCCGGTATCGGGCTTTCCGGTCGGCAGGCTGACTCTCGGAATCACTCTCACGTTGACGGCGTAGATGACTCGAAGCTGTTCCTCAGCCGAGAGTTGCAAATTTTTCGAGGAGGGGACGATTTCATTGCCCTGCTCATCGAAATAACGAATCCAAGGAGGGGCGGCGGGCGTTTCCCCCGGTCGGCGCATGCGAAAGGAGTAGTCGCGGTTTGGGGCTGAAACCGGAAGGTTGACCCGATCGGTGAGGACATCGAAATCCGCCTGCTGAGCCTCGCTCACGATCCGCTGGGCGATCTGGGTGCAGATGGAAATATCGAGCGCGCGCCGAAACGTGGTGAGGCCCGCGGGGAGCAGCGCGAGGAGGGCCACGAAGGCGAAAGCCACAATTCCAATGGCGAGCGCAACCTCAACGAGCGAGAAGCCCGCGGACTTGGTTTTGGAGGGGGTCACGCCCGCACCGATACTTACATTGTGTTTACATGGCAAACGTTTTTTCGAGATCTGCCGGTATGGCGGACGTACAACGCGGATGGCGATTTGCACAACCGCCCGCCGTGCGGCTAGCGTCCGCACCGCATGCTCGACGAATATCACCGCATGGAAGCCGAACTGCTCGATTTTATCGAGACGGACGGCGCGGATCGTGACTTCGATGCGCTCGCGCTCAAAGTGCATCGCTTCCAGGTCCGGTGGAATCAGCCTTTTGCAAACTTCTGCGCGACCCGCCCAGAGCCGCGGGAATGGCGGGAGATTCCGGCCGTACCGGTGAGCGCCTTCAAACATTTTGCGCTCTCCGTGGCGCCGCCGGAATCGGTGACGAAAACCTTCCACACGAGCGGCACGACCGGTGAGGGATTCGGCCGTCACCCGTTCGTCTGCACGCGGCTGTATGAGGAAGCGGCTCGCGCGGGTTGGGCGCGGCTCGGCCTGCCGAAGCTCGCGCATTTCGTGCTAATCCCGCATCCCGCCGATGCACCGCACTCCTCCCTCGCCCACATGATGTCCGCGATCGAACCGCTCGCGCTGGAAACCCGCTGGCAGCTCGATGGCGATGGCCGGCTGCGCGCGGATTTCGCGGATGTTCTGGAAAAGGTCGAACGCAGCGGCAAGCCGATCGCCCTCCTCGGCACGGCGCTCGCGTTCCTCAACGCTTTCGAGCAACTCGGTGAACTCCGTTTTTGTCTCCCCGCGGATAGCTTTGCGATGGAGACTGGCGGCTACAAAGGCAGCGGGCGCGAAATTCCCAAGGCCGCGCTTTACGCAAAGTTCGGCGAATTCCTCGACCTCGCCCCGGACGCCGTGTTGAACGAATACGGAATGACGGAGCTTAGCTCGCAATTTTATTCTCGTGGCCTCGGCCGCCCACACGACGCCCCGCCGTGGCTGCGCGCAGTCGTGTTTAATCCTGAGACGGGTGACGAAGTCGCGATCGGCGAAACCGGCGTGCTGCGGATTTTCGACCTCGCCAACGTCGGCTCGGTGCTCGCGGTCGAAACACAGGATCTCGCAATCCGGCGCGAACGCGGCTTTCACCTGCTGGGCCGCGACCCGGGCGCCATCCCTCGCGGGTGCTCGCGGCTGGCCGACGAACAAATGCACGGCCGATGACCGCCGAGGAACGCGCCACCCATCTCGCCGCGGCTGCAGCCCGCTTCCCCTGGCTGGGTGAAACGAGCGCGACCGATCTACTCGCGCTGCTCACCGCGGAACTGGGCGATCCCCAGATGCTGGAGAATTTCCGCTGGCACGGCGCGCACCTCAGTCGCGCCGTGGCGCCGCCGGTCCTCCTCCACATCATCAGCGGCAATACGCCCGCCGCGGGGCTCCAGAGCTTGATCCGCGGATTGCTCCTCGGTTCGCACAATCTCTGCAAACTGCCGTCGTCCGGTCTCCCGGAGGTCGCGCAATTCCGCGAACTGCTCCCACCGGCCCTCTCTGCGCGCGTGGAGGTCAGCTCGCATCTTCACGCGGAGTGGCTGGAACGGGCGGACGCCATCGTGGTCTTCGGGAACGACGACACGATCCGGCAATTCCGCGCGCTCGTCCGGCCCGACCAGGCCTTCGTCGCCCACGGGCACAAGCTCAGCCTCGGCATCGTCTTTGATGACCCGAAGTTCGCCTCCGTGCGCGGCGCGGCGCGCGATGCCTCGCTCTTCGATCAGCTCGGCTGCCTTTCGCCCCACGTTTTTTATGTCGCGAACGATCCATTTAGTTACGCGGTCCAGCTCGCCGGAGAGATGGAGATTTTCGAAGCCAAAGAGCCGCGACGCATGCTCGAGCTGGCCGAGGCAAACGCCATCCGCAGCCTGCGCGCCGAGCTCGCCTTTCGCGCTGCGAATGACAAAAGCCTCGCGCTTTTCCAAAGCACCGGCACGACCGCGTGGACGGTCGTGTACGACGCGAGCCCCGGGTTCCCGCGTTCACCGCTAAACCGCTTCATCTATGTGAAGCCGATGCCCGCCGACCTCGCCGCCGAACTGGCTCCGGTGCGCCGGCATCTCGGCGCGATCGGCATGTGGCCGGCCACGATCGAACACGCGCGGGAACTCGCCACCCACGGCGCAAACCGGCTCTGCCCCATCGGCCGGATGCAGCTCCCGCCGTGGACCTGGCACCAGGACGGACAGCCCGCGCTCACGCCGCTGGTTCGTTGGGTCGATTTCGAGGGGCAATAATCCAGCCTTACTCTTTATCTTGCTCCTGCTCTTGCTCCGTTTCGACGAGGAGCAAGACAAAGAGCAAGAGATGCAGGTCTTCCGTGACAACGATCCTCCACTCGGGAGTTGCTTTCAGCGGTCGTGCTTCGCAATCTTTCGCCGATGCCAAAAGAAGACGCGATCAAGACAGAGGGCGTCGTCAAAGATGTCCTCCCGGGAACGATGTTCCGCGTCGCGCTGCCCAACGGCGCGGAAGTGCTCGCCCATATTTCAGGCAAGATGCGCAAACATTTCATCCGCATCGTGCCGGGCGATAAAGTGGAACTGGAACTCTCCCCCTACGACTTTTCGAAGGCGCGAATCATTTTCCGCGAACAATAGCCGCACACGCGCAGCAGCTCCACCAACGCCGAATCTTCACCGAAACCCGGACCGCCTCGGCGGCCCTCACCAAAACACCCACATGCCGGACGAAAACAAATCCAACGAAGCGAAGAGCAATCTTGAAAGCGCGAAGGCACACGCCCAGGAAGCGGCGGGCGCCGCGAAGACGCACTTGAAGGAAGCCGTGGATCAATCCAGAGAGCATCTCAAGCAGGCTGCCGGCGACTTGCGCGCAGCCGCGGAATCCAAGGCCCGCGAATTTCGAAGCACGGCTGAGGCGAAGGCGCAGGAATTCCGCGGCAAGGCCGAGCAATTCCGCGGCGAAGCCGGCGCCCGGGCACGCACCCTCCAGGAAGACGGCGAGGAATACATCCGCGCCAATCCGCTGCGAGCGATCCTCTGCGCCGTCGGCGCGGGGTTCCTCCTCGGTGTCATGTTCCGCCGCTAATCCGGTGCCCACGCCCCGCCTCTCCGGCACCGCAAACCTGCCCGGACGATGATCGAGCCGGACGGGATGTTCCGCCATTTCTCGGCGCTGTTTTCGGCCAAGCTGGCCTATCTGCGCGCTCGGCTGCAGCTCGCGGGTATCGAGGGAAAAGAAGCAGCCGTCCACTACGCGATCATTGTCGCGCTCGCGATCGGCGCGTTGATAGTCGCGGTATTCGGCTACCTCTTTCTCGTCATCGCGCTGGTGTTCATGGTCGCGGCGTTTTTGGACACGGAACATGCGTGGATCTGGGTGACCCTCGGAGCCGCGTTCGCGCATTTCGTCGGAGCCGCAGCGCTCGTCGCGATCGCGAAAGTGAAACTCTCCCAACCCATGTTTGCGGCAACATTCGACGAATTCAAAAAAGATCAGGAATGGCTCAAGACTCCCGCAAATCCGAACTGATCGGCGAACTCGCGCGCGCACGCCGCGACATCTCCGGCAACGCCCGCGGCCTGCGCCGCGATCTTGATATCGCGAGCCGGATCAAAGCGACGTTTCAACGCCACGCCATCGCGTGGCTCAGCGGTGCCGGCCTGCTCGCGTTCATCCTCGCCCGCCTCCCCGCCCGCCGCGGGAAAGTCCCCATGAAACTCGGAGGCCGGAAGTCTGCCACCGAGGAAAAAGTCGTGAAGGCGGGCATCCTCGTCACCGTGTTGAAGATCGCCTTCGATCTTGCCCGGCCCTTCCTGACCAAGTGGGTCGCGCGCAGGGTCGCAACGTATGCCGACCAGCGCTTCGGCATGCGCCGGTAGCGCAGGTCTCTGCGGGCAAACTTTCGATTGCATTTCGAATCACGGTCGCTAGCAGTCTTGGCCCCAAAGCGAAATGGCTGAAGCAGTTCCTCTCCCCATGGCATCCCCCACCCCCGCACCTCCGGCTGGAGCAGAAGGCGGCGAAGTTCACGCCCTCGAACACGTCGATCAATATCTCCGGATCGGCCAGGAATCGGACTGTTCGGACGTGCATCTGAGCGTCGCTTCCCAGCCGATCTGGCGGCGCTATGGCACGCTGGAACCGATCTGGCTCCAAGCCACCAAACTCACCGCCGCGGACACCGAACGGCTGGCGATGGGCTTTCTCAATGATGCCCAAAAGGAACTCCTCATGGAGCGCGGGGACGTCGATTTTGCTTACGCGACTCCCTTCGGCCGATTCCGCGCCAGCGTCGTGCGGCATCGCCTCGGCATCGACGTGGTCTTCCGGATCATCAGCACAAATCTCCGGTCGATGGATGAACTCCACCTGCCGGAATCGCTCAAGTTGCTGACTCAATATCACAACGGCCTCGTCCTCGTGACGGGCTCCGTCGGCTCGGGCAAATCGACGACCCTCGCCGCCCTCGTCGATGAGGTGAACAAGAGCCGACACGACCACATCATCACGCTCGAAGACCCCATCGAATACATCATCGAGTCGCGCAGTTGCCACGTGACCCAGCGCGAAGTCCACACTCACACGAAGTCCTTTGGCGCGGCCCTCCGCGGGGCGCTGCGTGAAGATCCGGACGTGATCATGGTGGGGGAAATGCGCGACCTCGAAACCATTTCCCTCGCGATCACCGCGTCGGAGACGGGTCACCTCGTACTCGGCACGCTGCACACCGGCAATGCGGCCCGCACGCTTGACCGCGTGCTCGACGTTTTCCCCGTCGATCAGCGCGAGCAGATCCGCGTCATGGTCAGCGAATCCCTGCGCGGCATCGTTTCCCAGCAACTCATCCCGCGCAAGGACGGCACCGGCCGCGCGCTCGCCCTGGAGATTCTCACCAACACCCCCGCCGTCGGAAACCTCATCCGCGAAGCGAAAACCTTCATGCTCCCCGGCATCATGCAGACCGGGAAAAAGCAGGGCATGAAGCTGATGGACGATTCGCTCATGGAACTCTACGACGCCGGCATCATCGCCGCCGAGGAAGCCTACGCGCGCTCCGAACAGAAGACGCTAATGCGCCAGCATCTGAAGAGTTGAGAGTTGAGGGGAAGAAAAGTTGAGAGTTGAGTGTTGAGTGTTGAGAGGCGACTCCACGGACTCGCCGACGAAACTGAAACGGAAAACGTATGTTCAACTTTGAAAAGCTGGAGACCTGGCAGAAGGCGATCGAGTTCGCCGATTCAGTCTATCGCATGACTCGGAGTTTCCCCTCGGACGAACGCTTCGGATTGACCAACCAGATGCGGCGAGCCGCTGTTTCCATCTCTTCAAACATTGCCGAAGGCACCTCCCGCAGTTCTCCCGTGGATTACGCGCGCTTCGTTGAAATCGCGGCTGGCTCGGTCTTCGAAGTCGTCTCCCAAGCATACATTTCCCAACGCCAGGGATTTCTCGACGACGAAAGCTTCACGACGCTATACGCCGGGGCCGAAGAACTCAGCCGCATGCTCAGCGGACTGCGCGCCTACCTCCTCGGCAACGCCCAGAACCCCTAAGCGCGCCTCTCAACTCTCAACCCTCAACTCTCAACTTTCTTCCAATGCCCTACATCGATCAGTTCTTCGAAGTCCTCGTCAATGCCGGCGCCTCCGATCTTCACCTCGCGGAGGGCCAGGCGCCGAAAATCCGCCGGCATGGGGAAGTCATCGGCATTCGCGAGGAAATCCTCACGCATGACGAGATGACGTATATGATGAGCGAGATCAGCGGGCCGGATCGCTGGCAGCGGTATGAAGAGGGAGGCGATCTCGACTTCGCCTACGAGATGGATGAGCACTCGCGCTTCCGCTGCAATTTCCTCAAGCAGGCCCACGGCTACGGCTGCGTCTTTCGTCTCATTCCGACGAAGATCATGACCCTCGACCAACTCGGCATCCCGCCGGTGGTGAAGGAGTTCGGCCACCTGCGCGGCGGTCTCGTGCTCGTCACCGGGCCGACCGGCTCCGGCAAGTCCACGACGCTCGCGGCGCTGATCGACTACATCAATTCGAACTTCTCGCGGCACATCATCACCGTCGAGGAGCCGATCGAGTTCGTGCACAATAACAAGCGCTCGATGATCACCCAGCGCGAGGTACCTGAGAATGCGATCACCTTTCCGGTAGGCTTGAAAGCGGCGCTGCGGGAGGACGCCGACATCGTGCTCGTGGGTGAAATGCGCGACCTCGAAACAATCTCGCTCGCGCTCACCGCGGCGGAGACGGGCCTGCTCGTCTTCGGCACGCTGCACACGAACAACGCCCGCAAAACCGTGGACCGCATGATCGACGTATTCCCGAGCGATCAGCAGGCGCAGGTGCGCACCATGCTCGCGAGCTCGCTGCGCGGGGTCGTCGCCCAGCTCCTGCTCAAAAAAGCCGACGGCGGCGGACGGCTCGCGGTGAATGAAATCCTTATCGTGAACAACGCCGCGAGCGCGATCATCCGCGAGGGCGCCACGCAAAAACTTCAGGACGTGATCGTCGGCGGCAAGGGCCAGGGCATGCAGTTTATGGACGACGCCATCTGGCACGTCATGCAGCAGGGCATCGTCACTCCGCACGAGGCTTACATGAAGGCGATCGATAAAAATCGCTTTCACGTCTTCCTCCCGCCGGAAGAGGAAAACCTCTAGCAGCCCGTCGGACGCGGTTTTTCGCCCGGTGTTTCGCGGAGACGGATGGGGTTTAAAAATACGGGGTCGTGGGGCGCGGCGGTGGGAGCAGCGCTCACCGGACAGGGCGGCTTTAGGCAGGGTCGGCGTGGCTTTGAGGTTTGCGCCGAGGCGATGCAGGCGGCGCACGCGAAAGCTCCGGAACCCGAGGGCGTCCATCAGGAAATGGACGCGGTGATTGCGCGGTACTCACTGTCGCAAATCCGGCCGCAAAGCGTGCTACGAACGGGCCACGAAACCTCTCGCCGATTTTTGAAAAAAAGCCCCCCGCCACTCGGCGCATTGACGATGAAAGAATGAGACCACTGCTTATGAATGCTCTCTTTCACCCCATTCTTCCCGCGACTGAGCGACGCGTTTTGCAAAGTACGGCGCCGGAAGTCAATGAGCGCAACCGGCGTCAGATCGAGGAGGACGTGGCACGATATGCCGGGGCGTCGCCGGTCGAAATCGACCGGCGCATTCGTGAATTGGAAGCGGAATGGGACATCGAGCGCGCCCTCGAAACGGGCGCAGCACTGAACGCGGGTTTCGGACTCGCGATGGGCGCTTTTGTCGATCGGCGCTGGTTCGCATGGTCGGGCGTGGTGTTGGCTTTCCTGCTTCAGCATGCGCTTCAGGGTTGGTGCCCGCCACTGCCCATTATGCGGCGGCTGGGTGTCCGCACCGCCGCGGAGATCGAAGAGGAAAAAACGGCGCTGCGGCTGCTCCGCGGCGATTTCCACGAGACGCGCGATCCCTCGGAAGCGCTCGCGCAAGTCCGCAACGCCACTCTTCCCACCGCATCTAACCCATCCACGAAAGGAGACAGCCTCAATGAATCCCCTCCGCATGAAAGCCTGGTCGCCCTATCTGGTCGGCGCAGGCATCGGCGTGTTGAGTTGGGTGGCCTTTGCCACCGTCAACAAGCCCATCGGCATCACCACGGCCTTTGAATACAGCGCCGCGCTGGCCGAACAGGCCGCCGCCCCGGAAGTGACCCAGCCTTACCTCGATGCTAAGGCGAAAGATAACAAGTCGCCGAAGATCGATTGGGAATGGATGCTCGTTCTCGGCGTGCTCATCGGCGCGTATTTTAGCTCGAAGATGTCGGGGGATCGCGCGCCGGAGGAAAAGGTGCCGCCGCTCTGGCGATCACGGTTTGGAGATTCTCCCGGAGTCCGCTACGCGGGCGCATTCCTGGGTGGGTTGATCATGATGTTCGGGGCGCGCGTGGCGCAGGGATGCACAAGCGGGCACGCCATCAGCGGGATACTCCAACTCGCGCTCTCGAGTTGGATCTTTGCACCGGTGATGTTCGCCGTGGGTATCGCCGTGGCATTCCTCATCTATGGAAAGGATGGCCGAAGCCATGTTTGATGAACCGCTCAAACTCGTGCTCGGTCTGCTAACCGGCATCGTCTTCGGGGTGCTGCTGCAAAAAGGGCAGGTCGCCAAGTTTCAGAAAATCATTGGCCAGTTTTTACTCAAGGATTTCACCGTCGTGAAGATCATGGCCACCGCGATCGCGGTCGGCACGATCGGCGTTCACGTCATGGTCGCGATGGGCATGGCGTCCCTCAGCATCCAGACCGCTTCGCTGGCGCGGGTGATCGTCGGCGGCGTGCTCTTTGGAACCGGTCTCGCGATCTTCGGGCTTTGCCCCGGCACGAGTGTGGCGGCGTGCGGCGAAGGCCGGCGCGATGCGATGGTCGGCGTCCTCGGGATGTTTGTCGGCGCGGGCATCTATGTCGCGGCGTTCCCGGCATTGCAGCCGATGATCAAGTCGATGGCGGATTTCGGAAAAGTCACGCTACCGCAATTCACCGGCACCTCGCCGTGGCTGTGGGCAGGCGGGTTGGCGGTCGTTATCGCCATCGCACTCACGATCCTGGAGCGGGTCCATCCGAAGCAACTCGACGCCACACCTTAACCGGATCAACACCATGTCACTCGTCTTTGAACGCGTTCAAACCGAAGGCATCGCCGAGCTTTCCTACCTCCTCGGCGATGATAGCGAAGGGGTGGCCGCCGTGTTTGACCCCACGCCCGACGTGGACAAATACGTCACGCTCGCGCGCGAGAAGAAGGTCTCGATCACTCACATCTTCGAGACGCACATCCACGCCGACTTGGTCAGCGGCGCCCGCGAATTGTGCGCGCGGTTGGAGTCGGCAAAGGTGTTTGTCAGCCACGAAGGCGATGCGCGCTACGGCTTCGATCATGAGAAACTCGCGGACGGCGACAAGTTCACCTTTGGCAAGACCGTCGTCACCGTGCGACACACGCCTGGCCACACGCCGGAGCATGTGAGTTACTTGGTCGCGGAGAAGGATCACCCGGAAACTCCGTGGGGAGTGCTCACGGGTGATTCGCTCTTTGTAAATTCGGCTGGGCGTCCCGACTTGCTTGGCTCCAGCGAGACTGAAGAGTTAACGCAGAAGCTCTTTAAGACTCTCCGGGAGTTCTACCTGACCTTGCCTGACAGCGTGATGATCTACCCCGCGCACGGCCACGGTTCGCCCTGCGGTGCGGACATTGGCGATCGGCTCGAAAGCAGCATCGGCTATGAACGAAAGTTCAACCCCTACCTTCAATTCACGGACTTCGAGAAGTTCAAGGAACACGCGCTGAGCAGCGCGCCGCCGGTCCCAAAGTATTACCCGCTGATGAAGAAGGTGAATGCCAAGGGACCGGAGATCATCGGCAATCTTCCACGCGTGCGGGGCCTTCCCGCGAAGACCTTTAACGAAGCCGTGCAGAAGAAGGCCGGTGTCTTGGTCGATACGCGCCTCATGCTCGCGTTCGGAGGGGGTCACATTAAAGGCGCGCTCAGTATCGGCGCGACGCCGATGCTTTCCATCTGGGCCGGATGGCTGCTCGACCCCGAGGAGTCGATCCTTCTCGTCCTCGATAGCGACAGCAAAGTCGATGAAGTGGTGAAGCTTTTCCTCCGCACGGGCTACACCAAGTTCGCCGGCTATCTCGTGGGCGGCATGACCGCGTGGGACAACGCGGGCCTGCCGCTCGAAGAGGTCGGTCAAATGACGGTGCATGAGATCAAGGATGCCGCTTCGCGCTTGCAGATCGTGGACGTGCGCGCGCCTTCGGAGTGGAAGGAAGGCCACGTGCCCGGGGCGGTGCATATGTTCCTGCCCGATCTTCGGAAGAAAGCCGTTGAGCTCGATAAGGAAACGCCCGTAGCCGTGTATTGCGACAGCGGCTACCGCGCGAGTATCGGCACGAGTATATTAAAACAGGAAGGCTTCGCCTGCGTCTGCAATGTGCCGGGTAGCTGGCAGGCGTGGAAGAAAGCAAAGTTTCCGATCAGCAAGAACGGCTCAGGACAATGAAAACGTCGCGCGCCACCGCCCTGCTCCTCTCGCTCTGCTTCTGCCTGCCGCGGCTCGCAGGCGCCGCGGAGATCGGCGTAAACGCGCGCAACTACGACGGCCCCGCGTGGTCACCCTTCGTCGTGGGCGCCGGCATCGGCGTGCTCTCGTGGCTGACGTTTTACTTCGCGGACAAACCGGTCGGCGCGTCCTCCTTCTACGCGACGCTCGCCGGCTTTGTCGGAAAGCTGGTTGCGCCCAAGCACACCGCGTCGCTGAAGTATTACCAAACCAATCCGCCACGCGTGGACTGGGGTTTTGTCTTCGTCACCTGCACGATTATCGGAGGCTTCATCGCCGCGTGGACCGGCGGCGAGTTTCGCAATGAATGGCTGCACCCCATGTGGGTGGATCGCTTCGGCGACAGTATGGCGTTGCGCGGCCTCATCGGTTTTGCGGGCGGCGTGCTGATGGCCTTTGGCGCGCGGCTCGCGGGCGGTTGCACGAGTGGCCACGGGATCAGCGGCACGCTGCAACTCAACGCCGGCTCGTGGCTCACCGTCATCTGCATGTTCATCGCCGGCATCGCCACGGCGATGCTACTCTACACCACTTTATGATCGAACCAGGCAAAGCCGTGAAGGAATCGAGCGAGCCGCCGCAAGGCGCGGTTGGCGGGACGAAGTTAGTAAGTGCCATCTTATTCGGCCTTGCCTTCGGCTTCCTCCTGCAAAAGGGCGGCGTCGGCAAATACAATGTCCTCCTCGGCCAGTTACTGCTCCAGGATTACACCGTAGTGAAGATTATGATGACGGCAGTCGTGGTCGGCATGGTCGGCGTCTTTACCCTGCATCACTTCGCCAAGGTCAACCTCCACCTTCAACCCACGAAGATCGGCGCGCAGATCATTGGCGGACTCCTCTTTGGCGCCGGCTTCGCGCTCATCGCCTACTGCCCCGGCACCGGCGCCGCGGCACTTGGCCAGGGAAGCTGGGATGTACTCTTCGGCATGGCGGGACTCATGGCCGGCTCGTATCTCTATGCCGAGCTCTCCGCGACATTGAAGAAGACGGTCGAGACGTGGGGCGAAAAAGGAAAGCTTACCCTCCCTGACTTGCTGCACATTCCCCGATTACCCTTCGCCTTCGCGATGGCGGTGCTACTTAGCGTGGGGCTATTCTTTCTGCAAAGGAGCTTCCCCAAGTAGTCCAGAAAGGCGGGCGTCCTCATTATGCAATCCCGCGCTTCTTCCAAACCCGCCAATGGTCCGCGTGCCTCGGGAGGAATGATTGTCCGTGAGAGGGAGCCTTTAAATTTGGAGATGCCGTTTGGCTCACTCGATTCCTTCATCACGCCGATCGATCGCTTCTACGTGCGCTGCCATTTCCCGATCCCGGAGATCGACGTGACGACTTGGCGGCTGAAGGTCGAAGGCGAAGTGGACAATCCGCTGGAGCTGACTTACCAGGAGCTGCGCGCAATGGAGACGCACACCATCATCACCTCGATGGAATGCGCGGGCAACGGACGTGCATTCCTCGAGCCACAGCGCGACGGGGCGCAGTGGGAAGGTGGCGCGGTCGGGAACGCTGAGTGGACGGGTGTGTCGCTGGCCAACGTGCTGGAAAGTGCGGGAGTGCGAAACGCTGCGCGCGAGCTGATCCTCGAAGGCGCCGACAATGGCGAGATCAAGGAGCCGCCGCGCCCCGCGGGAAAAATCCATTACTCACGCAGCCTGCCGCTGGCCAAGGCGAACGAAGACGTGCTCCTGGCCTTTCAGATGAACGGCGACGACCTCACCGCGGCGCATGGCTTCCCGGTGCGCGCCGTGGTGCCGGGGTGGTATGGCATGGCGGCGGTGAAATGGCTGACCCACATCATCGCAACCGCGCAGCCCTACAGCGGATATTTTCAGTCGATTGATTATGCTTATTGGGAACGCGGATCGAGCGCACCATCGCTGGTCCCGATTACTGCCGGTCGTGTGAAATCGCAGATCGCGCGTCCGGAATTTGCCGAGGCCGTGCGCGCGGGTGAGACCTATCGCGTGCATGGCGCGGCGTGGACCACGGAGGCCGAAATCGCAAGGGTGGAAGTGAGTAGCGACGCGGGCGAAACGTGGAGCGACGCGCAACTGCTCGGCGAATCGATCCCCAATGCGTGGCGTCTTTGGGAATACGCATGGGCTGTCCCGGCCAAGCCCGGCAAAGCCGTGCTCATGGCCCGCGCCACGGATTCCGAAGGCCGCACTCAACCCGCCGAACACCACGACGACCGCGGCAGTTACATCATCCATCACTTGCTGCCCATCGAGGTCACCATCCGCTGACCACAGCAACCAATCGAAGCTATGAAAACACTAATGAAAGCCATCGCCCTCGCGGCACTCGCTGCCCTGCCACTTACCGCAATGACTACTGAACCCGACAAGCCTTCTGCCGACAAAACCCACAAGGTCGTCTTCGAAGTCTCCATCGACGGCGCGGAGAAATGGCAGGGCGCTCTGCGCAATGTGGAGAACACCCGCAAGGAACTCGGCGCGGGGACGAAGATCGAAGTCGTGACCCACGGCAAAGGCGTCGGGATGCTACTCGCGAAAACTTCCGCCGAGAACGCCGAACTGAAAGCGAAGCTGGAACAACTGCACACTGCCGGCGTCGTCTTCGCCGCCTGTGAGAACACGATGAAGCGCGAGAAGCTCGAAAAGAAGGACCTCGTCGAACTGTCCACGACCGTCCCATCGGGCGTCAGCGAAGTCGTGCGCAAACAAGAGGAAGGTTTCGCCTACATCAAGAGCGGCGGATAAGACCTGCGTTTGCTTTCGGGGAAAGCGGTTGCATGACTACGCGTCGGAGCCGTTGTCCGGTCCGATGGACCAAAATGAAGCTCTCGATCGTCATCCCCGTTCTCGATGAAGCGCCGCTCCTGACCGCGTTTCTCCGGCATTTGCGCGAGCGCGCGCCGGATGCGGAGCTGATAGTCGTGGATGGCGGGAGCCGCGATGGCAGCGCGCAAATCGCCGAGCCGCTCGCTGATTGCACGCTGCACTCCCGGCGCGGGCGCGCCGTCCAGATGAACGCCGGGGTGCAAGCTGCGAAGGGCGACACTCTGTTGTTTCTGCACGCTGACTCGCAACTTCCGCACGGCATGTGCGCCTTTATCGGTGCGGCTTTGCGCGATCCGCGCGTCACTGGCGGCTGCTTTCGGCTGCGCTTCCCGAAACGCGAACTCATTTATCGCGTCAGCGACTCGCTGGGGAATCTCGCGGTTGATCTTTTCCGCATCGCGCTCGGCGATCACGGCATCTTCTGCCGGCGCGCAGCGTTTGAGGCCGTCGGCGGCTATCGCGAAATCCCGATCTTCGAAGACGCGGAACTTTACCGCGCGCTCCGCCGCATCGGCCGGATGCGCCAACTCCGCGCGGAGATCGTGAGTAGCCCGCGGCGCTACGAGCAGCTCGGTCCGTGGCGGACGACGGTCTATTACGCCGCGATCCTTGCGCTTTACGTCGCCGGCGCGCGCATCGAGAAGCTCCACGGCATTTACCGAAAGCTGACGGAACTTCGTGCCGGAACACCTTCCCGGCCGATGGAGCCAGCCTTGCCCGTCATCACCCCACGATGAAACCGATCCAGCTTCTCGATTCGGTCGGCACGCCGATCTTTGTCGGCCTTTTCCTCGCGCTGCTTTTGTTGCAGTGGAAGTTCCCGCTGCGCCGGCAGCATTTCTCTGCGGTGAAGCGGTTGGTGCGCAACTTCGTCATGTCCGCGCCCTCCTTCGTGCTCATGCGGCTCACGCTCATCCCGATTCCGCTGAGCATCGCATTTTGGGCGGAACGCAATGGGATCGGGCTCTTGCACTGGCTGCCGCTGCCGCCGTGGCTCGCGGCGATCCTCGGTTTCCTGCTCATGGACTGGGCCTATTACTGGTGGCACTACGCGATGCACGTCGTGCCGTTCGCATGGCGCTTTCACAACGTCCATCACACCGATCTCGATCTCGATCTCAGCACCGCCGCACGCTTTCACTTCGGCGAGATTCTACTTTCGATTCCGTTCCGAGTTGCCGCCGTCGCCGCGCTCGGCATCGCGCCATTCACCTATCTGGTCTTCGAAATCGTCTTCGAATCCGCGTCGCTCTTTCACCACTCCAACTGGCGCCTTCCGCTCGGATTGGAGCGCATCCTCAATCACGTCATCGTCACGCCGCGCATGCACGGCATCCACCACTCGATCGTGCAGCGCGAGACCGACTCGAACTGGGGCACGATCTTTTGCTGGTGGGACCAGCTCCACCGCTCCATCCGTCGCGACATCCCGCAGGACGCGATCAAGATCGGCGTCGCCGCCTATCGCGACGAACACGAGCTGACCTTCGGCAAACTCCTCGCGCTCCCTTTTCAAAAACAACGCCCGTGGAAACTTCCGACAGGCGAAGTCCCACAGCGCGAGCCCAAGCCGGCCGACGCGCTGCAACCGTGACAGTCACGAATGAATCCTCCGGCTTCAGGATTGCGGCTGAAAGTGGGTGGCCTTGCGGGCGAGATCGGCCTGGAGGCGGGTGCAGACGAGGGAGCAGAGGTCGAAGACCATGCGGTCGGCGATGGTGTAGAAAACGTGCATGCCGTCTTTGCGGCGGCGGAGAATGCCGGCGGCGCAGAGCAGGCCCAGGTGTTTGGAGACGTTGGCCTGCGTGGCGCCGCTGGCTTCGACGAGCTGGGTGACGTTCAGCTCGCCATCGTGGAGCGCCTGGAGGAGGCGAAGGCGCATCGGTTCGGCGAGGAGCTTGAAGCGTGCGGCGACGAGTTCGAGTGCCTCGGGAGAGAGGGCGGTGGGGAGGAGTTTCTTGCGGGGCATGGAAGGAAGCGGAAAAGTTTCTGTTGATCGTATGACCATGCAGTTATATGGTCGCATCGTAACGCAGTAAACTCCAAGTCCCCTTCTTTCGCAAGCCCATGAATACCTCCACCGTCCGCACGTTGTCCCCGCAGCAGCTACAATCACAGCTCACCTCCGGCACGCCGCCGCTTCTGCTCGATGTGCGCGAGTATCCCGAATTCGCCGGCGGTCGGTTGCCCGGCGCGCGGCTGTTGCCCCTCGCGGAGTTGGAGGGGCGTGCGGACGAACTGCCGCGGGATCGCGAGATCGTGACGGTTTGCCGCACCGGTCGCCGGAGCGCGGAGGCGGCCTCGCAGCTCGCGCAGCGTGGCTTTGAGAAGGTAAGCGGCCTCGACGGCGGCGTGATGGCTTGGGAGAAGGCGGGCCTGTCACTGGAGCGCGATATGCGCGCACCGTGGGCGCTCGAACGGCAGGTGCGGCTGGTCGCGGGGTTGCTCGTGTTGCTCGGCCTCGGGCTCTCGCACGTCTGGCCGGTGGCGATTGCGCTCGCGTGGTTCGTCCCGGCGGGGCTGGTCTTTGCCGCGATCACCGACTCATGCGCGATGGGAATGCTCATCGCAAAGCTGCCGTGGAATCGCCGCACTCCGGCGGCCTGCGCGGTCGCGGAGGCGCGCGCTTGATCCTCGCGCTGTTCCTGGCGCTGGCGATCGGCTTTTCGCTCGCGCTGCTCGGCAGCGGCGGATCGATCATCACGCTGCCGGTGCTCGTCTATGCGGCGGGCGTGCCGGCGGCGGAGGCGGTCGGCATGTCGCTTGCGGTCGTCGGCGGGACGAGCCTCGCGGCGAGCGTGATGAATGCGCGGAGCGGACTCTTCCACGCAAAGGCCGCGGTGCTTTTCAGCGTCACCGGGATCGTCGGTGCGCTCGGTGGCGCACAGCTTACGCACCTCGTTGCCGCGCCCGTGCTGATGCTGCTTTTCGCCGGACTGATGATCGCCGTCGCGGTGCTGATGCTCCGCGGCCGCGCCGATCTCGCGCCCGATCCGGCGACGCATTGCCGCTGGCCGATCTGCGCCGGCACCGGGCTCGTGGTCGGCGTGCTCACCGGCTTTCTCGGCGTCGGCGGCGGTTTCCTCATCGTGCCGGCGATGGTGCTCTTCGGGCATCTCCGGTTGAAGCCAGCCATCGCCACGTCGCTCGTCGTGATCGCCGTAAATTCCTTCGCCGGACTCGCGGGCCATCTGCGGCAGACCCCGTTCGACTGGCGCATGGCCGGCATGTTCCTCGGCGCCGCCATCGCCGGAATGCTGGCGGGCAGAGCCTTCTCTGGCCGCGTGGCGGTTGAGCATCTGCGCCGCGCCTTCGCGTGGTTCGTCCTCGCCGTCGCGGCGTTTGTCGTCGCGAAAAATTGGCCCGTCTTTTCCTGAAACCAAAACCAAGAACTCCTCCTCTTATGACACGACGCACATTTCTCGCCACCGCCGCTGCAGCTGCCGCGGGCCAAACGCTCGGACGCGCCGCGGAGAATCCCGCGCCCCGCGCCGGACGCCGGGTCACGCTGCTGCACATGGCCGACACGCACGCGCAGCTCGAAACGCATCCCGACTACCTGCCCGGCGAAAAGCCGGAGATTCAGCCGATGGGCGGCTTCGCACGGCTGAAGACGGCAATCGAACGCGAGCGTGCGACGGCCGCGGGCGCGCACTTTCTGGTCGATAGCGGCGACGCCGTGCAAGGCTCCGGACCGGCCGCCTGGTCGCAGGGCGAGGTCGTGATCGCGCCGCTCAACGCGCTCGGCCTCGACGCGTTCGTGCCGGGAAATTGGGAGGTCGTTTACGGCCCCGCGCGCTTCAAGGAGCTAATGGCGAAACTCAACGCACCGGTGATCGCCTACAACTTCCACGACACCGCCACGGGCCAGCGGCTCTTCGCGCCCGCGGTCACTTTGGAAAAGGACGGCGTCCGCGTCGCGTTCATCGGCGTCGCCGATCCGACGACGACCGTGCGCCAGCCGCCGGTGCAGGTCCGCGGCCTTGATTCCACGCGGATGGACGGGCTGCGCGACTTCATAAAAGCGACGCGCGAAAAGGAGCGGGCGGATCTCGTCGTCATCGTCTCGCACTCCGGCCTCACGGTCTCGCGGCAGCTCGCGCGCGAGATTCCGGAACTCGATGTGATCCTCTCCGGCCACACACACGAGCGCACCGTCGAGCCGATCATCGAGGGCAAAGTGCTCATCGTGGAACCGGGCGCGATGGCATCGTTTCTCGGCCGGCTCGACCTCACGCTCGGCGAAAAGGGCGGCATCGCGAGCCACGAGTTCCGGCTCATCCCGATTCGCGCGAGCGAGTTCCCCGAAGACGCGAAAGTGAAAGCGCTCGTCGATACCGCGCTCGCACCGCACCGCGCGCGGATGAACACCGTCGCCGGCCAAACGCGCAAGCTTCTCATGCGCTATGACGTGCTCGAAACGAACGCCGACAATTTCATCGCCGACGCCGTGCGCGAGATGACCGGGACGGACATCGGCTTCACCAACGGCTTCCGCTTCGGTCCACCGCTGCCCGCTGGTCCGATCACCGTCGCAGACCTCTGGAACATGCTCCCGCTCGACACACGGATGAAGTCCGGCACCGTCACCGGGAAGCAGCTTCGCGACTATCTCGAGAACGAACTGGAGCTAGTCTTTTCCAAAGACCCGTGGAAGCTCTCCGGCGGCTGGGGGCCGCGCGCGGCGGGCATGGCCGTCGTCTTCACCGCGATGAATCCGCCCGGCAAACGCGTCGTCTCGCTGAAGGTTCACGGCCGCGAGGTGGACGACGCCGCGCGCTTCACCATCGGCGGCTGCGAGCGCGAGGGCGAGCCGCTCGAAATGATCTGCCGCCTGCGCGGCGCCGCCGAGCCGCGCATCGCGCCGCTCACCGTCCACGAGGCGCTCCTGGCGTATTTGAAAAAGCATCCCGTCCTCGACATCGCGCGCGGCGGCCGTTCCGTCGCGACCGATCTCCCGCGCACCGTCTTCAGCCAGGACGCCACGCTCACCGGCACCACGAACGCGGTCCCGCGCGCGCGGCGCAAAGGCTGACCGGCGAGACAGGCCCACCATCGCCTTCACATGAGCACTCAGCCCATCGCGAAATGCGACGAGCACGCTTCGTGGCTGAAGCGCCTCTTCCCGGCGGCGCAACTCGGCCCCGAACACGTTTTTCTCTCGACCCAGGCCGCTTACGGAAAGCTCGCCGCCGCATGACTCTCGCACTTCCCACTCCACCGAAACCAAACCCAAAAAGAAAACCAGACCCATGCTCTTCAAACTAACCACCCACAAGTCCGTGAGTGACACCGCGACTGCCCTGCAAGCCGCCGTCCAGGCCAATCATTTCGGCGTCATGCAGGTTCACAACCTCAAGGAAACGATGGCGAAGAAGGGCGTCGAGTTCGCGGCGGAATGCCTGATTTTTGAAGTGTGCCAGCCGCAGCAGGCAAAGAACGTTCTCGAGCAGGACATGAGCGTGTCCACCGCGCTACCGTGCCGGATTTCTGTTTATGAAGAGGGCGGCAAGACGGTTTTGGCGACGCTCAAACCGACCACGCTCCTGGCGATGTTCAACGTGCCGCAGCTCGCGCCCGTCGCGCAGGAGGTGGAGGACACCATTGTGAAAATCATGCGGGACGCGGTGTCCGCTTAACCGGCTCAACCCATGTTTCTCAAACGCTACTTTGTCGAAGGACTCGCGCACGCTTCCTATCTTTTCGGAGCCGATGGCGAGGCCGCGGTCGTGGACCCGAAACGCGACGTAGACGACTACATCTCGGACGCCGAGCGCGAGGGGCTGAAGATCGTCGCGATCTTCAACAGCCATCCGCACGCAGACTTCGCGTCGGGCTTTCGCGAACTTGCACAGCGCACGGGCGCAAAGATCTACGCCTCGCACCTCGCACCGGCGAAATACGAGCACGTCGCGGCGAAAGACGGCGACCGCATCCGCGTCGGCGCGCTCGAAGTGGAGCTGATGGAGACGCCCGGCCACTCACCGGACAGCCTCTCGTGTCTCGTTCACGAAAACGGCCGGTCCGAGGCGATCTTCACCGGCGACCTGCTCTTCGTCAGCGACGTCGGCCGGCCCGACTTGCGCGACGCGGACGAAGATCCAAGCGCGCTCGCGGGCAAGCTCTACGACTCGCTCTTTCACAAAATCCTCGCGCTCCCGGACGACGTAAAGATTTACCCCGCTCACGGCGCGGGCTCGCTCTGCGGACGCGCGATTTCGTCCGCGCCGTTCTCGCTTATCGGACAGGAGCGGCTGTTCAACTGGGCTTTGCAGATCAAGGATCGCGCGGAATTCGTGCGGCAGATGATCGCGAACCTGCCCGACCGGCCTGCCTACTTCTCCTACGAAGTCGGCGTGAACTTGAACGGGGCAGCACCCCTCAGCGAGCTGCCGCCGCTGCGCGCGCTCAGCGAGGAAGACCTGACGAAGGCCGCCGCGGCGGGCGCGACCGTCATCGACACGCGATCCGCTCCCTTCTTCGGCGCGGGCCATCTCCCCGGCAGCTTGAACATCGGTCTCGGCAGCGCGCTTTTCTCGACGTGGGTTGGCTTCATCGTCCCCGGCGGGACGCCGATCGCGTTCGTCGTCGGCTCCGCGGATAACGCGCCGAACGCCAGGCTGGAGCTGGCGCGCATCGGCTTCGACAACGTGCTCGGTTACATCGAGGCCGATTCGCTCACCCTCATTACGCAGCTCTCGCAGCTCAGCGTCTGCGACCTCAAGACCGGCCTGCGCCGCGGCATCGCACCGCTCGTGCTCGACGTGCGCACGCCCGGCGAGTGGGAGAAAAAACACATCGAAGGCGCGCATCACATTCCGCTGCCCACGCTCCCGGCGCGCCTCGCCGAAGTGCCGCGCGACCAGCCCGTAGCGCTGATGTGCGGCAGCGGCTACCGCTCCTCGATCGCCGCCAGCCTCCTGCAAGCGCGGGGTTTTCCGCAGCTCCAAAACGTGATGGGCGGCATGGGTGCCTACATGGAAGCCAACTGCCCCGCCTTCGACCCGGCCGAGTTGGTCTTCCAAGCCGAGAACATCTGACGCCGTCAGTCACGCACCTCCGCGCGACGCTGCTCATCGAGCATTTTGCCGAACGTCGCGTTGTAAGGATGCACCTTGGTCGCCGGCTTGCCGTTGGCTTCGAGAGGACGGCCTTCGTTAGCCCATTGAAAGATCGAGCCTTCGAGGTTCGACACCTGTGCCACGCCCGCCTTGCGCAGCCGATCTGCCATCGCCGACGAGCGATAGCCGACTGAGCAGTAAGTCACGACGGACCTCCCTTTCTCCAGAATCGGCAGCACGTCCACGGCCTTCGCGTCGGGATCGACGCGGCGCGCCCCCGGCAAATGACTCACGTCGAACTCGGCCTGCGTGCGCACATCTAGAAGCACCGGCGGCGGCTTGCGCCCGTCCTTGAGCCACGCGCTCAGCTCCTGTGTCGAGAGTTCCTGCACACTTGGGAAGCGTGTCCGCACCAGCTTCCTCATGCCATCCAAGCCGCGTGCCTCGCCGGCGAGCGCCCACATTCCGGCGCCAGCGATCAGCGACAGCGCACCTGCACCGAGCACGATCCAGATTGAACGTTTCGACATGGAGGAAAGTGATGCCGGCGCACGCGCGGTGCAAACTCAGCCGGTCACGTCTAAGAGGATGTAGCGGAAGTCGGAAAAACGAGCCGCAGATGAACGCGGATGAAACGCAGATTCAGAGAAATGCGAATCCCTTCGTCTGCGGAAATCCGCGTCCATCTGTGGCTAGATCGAATCCCGGTACAGTCTATAAGTGCGCGCCGAAGCCAGCCATCACTCACTGTCGGAATGCGCCGACGCCGACGCCAGGCGGCCGCCCTACGACTCGCTCTCGCTCTCGCCCTGCTGGCCTTCTTCGAGGTGGCGCAGCACGTCGCTGCGATCTTCCACTTCGTCCCAGACGTCGCGGCTGACATAGATCGGCGCGGCTTGCTGGAGCGCGAGGGCGATGCAGTCGCTGGGGCGGGCGTCGAGTTCGATGATCTTCTTTTCGAAGAGTTCGTTTTCCGCGCTGATGATCAGCCGCGCAAAATACGTCTCGCTCTTGAGATCGTTGACGATGACGCGCTCCACTTTCGCGCCGAGCGCGGCCATGAGGTGGCCGATCAGATCGTGGGTGAGCGGCCTCTCCTTGGGCGTGTGATTCATGAACATGGAAATCGCCGCGCCGACGCTTTCATCGACATAGATGACGAAGACTTTCTCCTCGTTGCCGATGAACACTGCCCGTCCGGAATTGAACGGAAGCACGGTGCGAATTTCCACCGGAACGACGGGTTTGCTCATGTGGGCGGAATGTCGGGTCTGGTCTCGCGAGTGTCGAGTGGAAATCGGGTGAAGATCGCTGGGAATAAGGGCTTTGCCGGTGAGTCGCGGGGGGTGGCTGCCGAAGCGCAAAGATTTTGCGAAGCACTCATTGCATTCACAGAACGCGGACGCTACATGCGCGCCATGCAGCAGCCTTGGGATATTCCCGCCGCCACTTCTCTCTACAATATCGACCGCTGGGGACTCGGCTACTTCTCGATCAATGCGCGCGGGAATATCCAGGTCGCGCCGACCCAGAATCCGGCGACGCCGATCGACATCATGGAGGTGATCGAAGAGGCGCGGCGCGAGTACGGGCTGGGGTTCCCGATGGTGCTGCGCTTTCAGGATTTGCTGCGGCATCGCGTGGAGACGATCAACAAGGCGTTCGCGTCGGCGATCGAGGAAGCGGGATACAAGAACGTCTATCGCGGCGTGTTTCCGATCAAAGTGAACCAGCTCCGCGAGGTGGTGGAGGAGATCGTCGATGCGGGCGCGCCCTTTCATGTCGGCGTCGAGGCGGGGAGCAAGCCGGAGCTGATCGCGGCGCTCGCGATCCATCGCGATGACGAGTCGCTGATCATCTGCAACGGCTACAAGGATTCGCTGTTCATCCAGACGGCGCTGCTCGGGAGCAAGCTCGGGAAAAAGGTGGTGCTGGTGGTGGAGAAGATCGAGGAACTGCAGGAAATCCTGCGCGTGTCGCGCGACGTGGGCGTGGAGCCGATGATCGGGGTGCGCGTGCGGCTGGCGGCCAAAGGCTCCGGCAAGTGGGCGACGAGCGGTGGCGAAAACGCGAAGTTCGGCGTGAGCACGGCGGAACTCGTGTTGATGAGCGAGACGCTGAAGCGCGAGGGGCTCGCGCACGTTCTGAAGCTGATTCATTTCCACGTCGGCTCGCAGGTGCCGGACATCGGCACGATCAAGCGCGCGGTGCGGGAAGCGGCGCGCTTTTATTCGAAGCTGGCGGGGATGGGGCACGCGCTCGGCTACCTCGATGTGGGCGGCGGCCTGGGCGTGGACTACGACGGATCGCGGACTGCGTTCGACAGTTCGACGAACTACTCCCTTCAAGAGTACGCGCGCGACATCGTCTATAACATCATGGACGTGTGCGACGCGGAGAAGGTGCCCCATCCGATCATCGTCAGCGAAAGCGGGCGGGCGATCGTGGCGCATCACTCGGTGCTGATTGTCGAGGCGTTCGGATCGATCGAGAAGGACAAGATGCCGATTCAGATCGAGGTGAAGGAGGGCGATCCAAAACAAGTCACGGAGATCATTGATATTCAGCGAAACCTGACGCACCAGAATCGCATGGAGTCGCTGCACGATGCGCAGCAGATCAAGGAGCAGGCGCAGTCGATGTTTGACCTGGGCCTGCTCGGCCTGGAGAGCAAGGCGAAGATCGAAACGGTGTACTGGCAGATCGCTCACAAGCTCGTGCAGTTCTGCGCGGGGATGAAATACATCCCCGACGAAGTGAAGGATCTCGAGACCGCGCTGGCCGACCAGTACGTCTGCAATTTCAGCGTTTTCCAATCCCTGCTCGACCACTGGGCGCTGGGGCAGCTCTTCCCGGTGATGCCGATCCACCGGCTCGATGAATTCCCCGAGCGGCAGGGCATGCTCGTCGATATCACCTGCGACTCCGATGGGAAGGTCAGTAAGTTCATCGATCTCCAGGATGTGAAAGACACGCTGCCGCTGCACAAGCTGAAGCCGGGCGAGCCTTACTATCTCGGCTTCTTCATCATGGGCGCCTACCAGGACATCATGGGCGACCTGCACAATCTGTTCGGCCGCGTGAATGAAGCGCATGTCTTCCTCGACGAGGACGAAGAGAGCGGCTGGTACATCGAGGAGACGATCGAAGGCAGCACGATCGGCGAGGTCCTCGCGCTCACGCAGTGGGACGAAAAAGTCCTCGCCCGGAATGTAAAGGCGCAGGTGGACGCGGCGATCAAGAGCGACCGACTGAAGCCAAACGAAGCGATGAAGCTGCTCGCGGCCTACGAGCGCGGCTTGCGCGGCTATACCTATCTGACGATCAACGGCTCCGGGCCGAAATGAGTTACACTCCCCGCGCGCGATAGGCGCGGGAAAGGGCGACGTATTTTTCCGCCCAGCCTCGGATTTCTCCCTGCTCATCGAGCGTGAGCGCGCGCACGACTTTGGCGGGCGAACCGAGAACCAGCGAGCCGGGTGGAATCTTTTTGCCCCCGGTCACCAGCGCGCCCGCGCCGAGGATGGAGCGCGCGCCGATCTCGGCCCCATCGAGGACGATCGCGCCCATGCCGACGAGCACTTCGTCGCCGACCGTGCAGGCGTGGAGGATGGCCTTGTGCCCGACGGTGACGAGTTCACCGACCAAGGTGGGCAGGTCGTCGGCGAGGTGAATGACGGACCCGTCCTGCACGTTCGAACGCGGGCCGATGATGATGCGATTGATGTCGCCGCGGAGCACGGCACCGTACCAGATGCTGGATTCTTCTGCGAGGGTGACGTCGCCGAGGATCGTCGCGGTGGGCGCGATCCACGCGGTATCGTGGATGGTCGGCGGACGCTGCAAGTAGCGTGCGAGTCGGGCGGATAAATCCATGGACAATGCTGCGGCGGGAGGCGGGCTGAATCAACCGCGAAGGCTGATGAATACAGCGTTTTCACGCCGCAAAATCGCGGCAGGAATTTGTTGACTTGGATTTCCGCGACGGACAACACTCCGACCCATCTCGCTGGTTCCACCCCCAGCTTCACTCAATCAACCCAGGAACAAACTCATCTCATGAACAAGGCAGAACTCGTCGAAGCAGTCCAAAAATCGCTCGGTAAAGAAACCAGCAAAGCCCAGGCGGAACGCGCCGTGGCGGCCGTCGTCGATGGCATCAAAGGCGGCCTGAAAAAAGGCAAGCCCGTCCAGCTCGTGGGCTTCGGAACCTTCAAGGTCGCTCATCGCAAAGCGCGCAAGGGCATCAACCCGAAGACCGGCCAGGCGATCAAGATCAAGGCCTCCAAGAGCGTCAAGTTTTCGGCCGGCAAGGACCTGAAGTCCAAGCTCTAAGCTTTCCTCCCCGACCCCGAGAAACCCCGTTTTGTTCTGCAAAACGGGGTTCCTCACGTACAGGGGTCGTGGCAGATACGGATGGGGGGCGCGCATTCTGCTAAACACCGGGTTCTGACCTTGCTTGGATGAACCCTCTCACTGAAAAGCGAATTTTTGCCGGCCTCGGTGTCGCACTCGCCATATTCATCGCGAGCGCGGTCGTCGGCTTTTGTCGGGCTGACGATTCCCAAACGATGCTCGCCGTCATGCTCGCGGGTGGCAGCGTCCAACTCGCGCTCCTCGGCGGCCTCGGCTGGCTTGCGACCATGGAACTGCGCGTCCGTCGCCGTGGCGAAATGGAACTGCGCGAGGCCGAGTCGCGCGACGCCATGGCCCGTCGCGATGCGAGCGAGAAGTTTCGCGTCCTGTTCGATCAGTCCGAGGAGGTCTTTCTGCTGGTTGAGGGTGATTCGGTCATGGATTGCAATCGGGCGGCAGCGCGGCTCTTCGGACACGAGGCGCGGACTTCGATCGTAGGCGTGGGCGTGTCTGCCCTCTCGGCTCCGTGCCAATCCGACGGGATGCCGTCCAGTGAGAAATTCGCCGATCTCCGGCGGCTCGCGCTGGAGGATGGCGCTTGTCGGGGCGAATGGAATTTTCGCCGATCCGGCGGAGAGGATGTGACTGTCGAGATGACGCTTTCCGCGATTGAACTCGGCGGGGAGCGCATGGTTTTCGCGCGTTGCCGCGATCTCAGCCTGCAGCGTCAGGCGCAACTGGCGCTTTGGGATAGCGAGGAACGATTCCATGCCTTCATGGCCCACAGCCCGGCGGTGGCGTTCATCAAGGACGAGAAAGGACGTTACGTTTTCATGAACTCGCTGATGGAGGAGCAGTTCGGGATTTCCTTTGCGGACATGCTTGGGCGGACGGATTACGACTGGCTCCCGCCGGAGACGGCGCGCCTTCTGGGTGAGAACGAACGCGCCATCGTCGAGACCGGTGAGCCATCGAGGACTCTCGAACTGGTGCCCAGCAGCGGAGACGATCACGTCGGCTGGGAGCTGGTGAGTTTTCCGATCAAGACCGCCGAGGGGCGCACGCTCATGGGCGGAATCGGGATCGATGCGTCGCGGCAGAAGCGCTTTGACCGGGCGCTCAACGCAAGCGAAACGCGGGTGCGTGATTTTTTCGATGAGGCGCCCGTGGCCTTCCACGAACTGGACGCGTCCGGACACATCACCCGGGTGAACAAGTCGGAGCTTTTGCTCCTCGGCTACACGGCGGAGGAAATGATCGGGCGGCCGGTTTCGGATTTCATTGTCGAAGACGATGCCGCGAAGATGGTGTCCCTCGAGATCGCCGGGAAAGCAGCCGCGGAATCGTCGCAACGAACCTTTCGCAAAAAAAATGGCGCGCGGGTGCCGATCCTCGTGCGCAGCAAGGTGATCGTGGACGTGAATGGACAACGTGGGGGCCTGCGCTCATCGCTTCAGGACATCAGCGCGCTGAAGCGGATCGAGGAGGACTTGCGGGACGCCGAGGAGAAATACCGGAGCATATTCGAGAACGCGATCGAGGGCATTTTTCAGTCCACGCAGGAAGGGTCCTACATGAGCGTCAATCCGGCGCTCGCGGAGATCCTCGGCTATTCGTCCCCGGACGAAATGGTGCGGTCGGTGACCCACATCGGGCGGCAGCTTTATGTGGATCCGAGCCGCCGACAGCAGTTCGCGGCGATCATGGCGGAAAAGGGATCGGTGAAGGATTTTGAATCCGAAGTGCGGCGGAAGGATGGCAGCGTGATCTGGGTGTCTGAGCGGGCGCGCGCGGTCCGCGACATCGATGGCAAGCTGCTCTACTACGAGGGCACGATCGAAGACGTAACCGCCCGGCGCGATGCGGAAGGCACGATCCGGCAGGCGCGGGATGCCGCGCTCGAGTCCGTGCGGCTGAAATCCGAATTCCTCGCGAACATGAGCCACGAGATTCGCACGCCGATGAATGGCATCATCGGCATGGCCGGCCTGCTTCTCGACCTGCAACTTTCGCCGAAGCAGCGCGACTTTGCGCAGACGATTGCCACAAGCGCGGAATCACTGCTCACGATCATCAACGACATCCTCGATTTCTCGAAGATCGAGGCGGGCATGCTGACTTTCGAGGAGATCGATTTCGATCTGGCGACGGCGGTGGAAAACTCCGTCGAACTGCTCGCCACGCGCGCCGCTTCAAAGAGCGTGGAACTCGCGTCACTCATTTCCAGCAACGTCCCCACCGCCTTGCGCGGCGATCCGGGACGGCTGCGGCAAGTCCTCACGAATCTGGTCGGCAACGCCGTGAAATTCACGGACGCAGGGGAGGTGGTGGTCCGGGTGGAACGCATCGACGACACGGCGGACTCGGCCTTGCTTCGATTCCGCGTGAGCGACACCGGCATCGGCATCCCGAGGGAAGTCCAGAGCTGTTTGTTTCAGGCGTTCGTGCAGGCCGACGGCTCGACGACACGAAAGTACGGCGGCACAGGTCTCGGCCTCGCGATCTGCAAACAACTCGTGCAGCAAATGGGCGGTGAGATCGGCGTGGAGAGCCAGGTAGGGAAAGGCTCGACGTTCTGGTTTACCGCGCGGCTCGCAAAGCAGGCAGGAAAGCTGCCCGTCGCGATGCGCCGGCCCGAGCTTCAGCACAAGCGGCTGCTCATCGTGGATGACAACGCGACGAGTCGCCAGATCCTGCATCATCTGACCAGCGCGTGGGGCTTCGCGGATCAGCAGGCGTCCACGGCGATCGAGGCGATGACCATCCTAGGCCGCGCGGCGGCGCGCGGGCAGCCGTTCGACGTGGTCCTGGTCGACGCCCAAATGCCGGGAATGAGCGGCTTCGACCTCGCGAGATCGATCAAGAGCGACCCGCGGCTCGAGGCGCCGAAGCTCGTCATGCTCACCTCCCTCGACCGGCGCGATGACACGGAACTGCTCCGCGAAGTGGGGGTCGATGCCCATTTGCACAAGCCCGTCAAACAAACCGTCCTGTGGGAATGCCTCAAAAGCGTGCTCTCGGCTGGGCGCGAATCGCGCGAGGTCAAAGCCGGTCTCGTCGTGCTGGAGACACAGCGCCCGACCGCGCCGGCTGCGAACGCTTCGAAGCTCCGCATCCTCATCGCCGAGGACAACGTGGTGAATCAAAAGGTCGCGCTCCATCAATTGCAGAAACTCGGTTTCCTCGCGGACGTGGTGGACAACGGTCGCGCCGCGCTCGATGCGCTTGAGAGTTCGCAGTACGATCTCGTCTTCATGGACTGCCAGATGCCGGAACTCGACGGCTACGCTGCGACTCGCGAACTCCGCGGGTGGGAGCGCGCGGAGCGGCGGACGTGGGTCGTGGCGATGACGGCAAACTCGCTGGCCGGCGATCGCGAGAAATGCCTGGCTGCCGGGATGGACGACTACGTGAGCAAGCCGGTGAAGATCGAGGACCTGCAGGCGGCGATCCATCGCTTCCTCGGCCTGCGTGATATTCAGACGGAGGCCCGCGACCACGGGACGGCGGCGGCGATCGATCTCAACGCAATCGAAAGCTTCCGCGTGCTGGACGACCTGACCGGGGACGATCTCCTCGTGAAGTTGATCAATCTCTTTCTCGATAACACGCCGAAGGTCCTCGGCGAGGCCCGGGCCGCACTTGCCGCGAATGCCACTCCGCAACTGGCGCGGGCGGCCCATACCTTGAAGGGCAGTTGCAGCAATTTCGGCGCGGAACGCATGCGCACCGCATGCCAGCGGCTGGAGGAACTCGCCAATCGCGGCGTGCTCGAGGGCGCGGAGGAACTGCTCGCCGCAGTCGAAAAAGAATACAGCTACGTCCGCGTGGCTCTCGAGCATGAATGCCCAACCTTTGCCGCCGCATGAAAATCCTGATCGCTGAAGATGACCCCGTTTCGCTGACCATCCTGAAAGCCGCGCTGGAGAGCGATGGGCACGAAGTGGTGACCACGCAGTCCGGAGTGGAGGCGTGGGAAAGACTCGCGATCGAGCCGGCGCGCGTGATCGTGAGCGATTGGATGATGCCGGACATGGATGGGCTGGAACTCTGCCGCCGGGTGCGCGCCCGGCCGAAGACCGACTACACCTACGTCATCCTGCTCACCGCCAATCACACCAACCGGGACAATCTGCGCGCCGCGATGGCGGCGGGCATCGATGATTTCCTCTCCAAACCGCTGGACCGAGAGGCGATCTACATGCGCCTGCGGGTCGCCGCGCGGATTCTCGATTTCACCACGCAAATCCGGGCGCTGAAGGAACTGATCCCGATCTGCATGTACTGCAAAAAAGTGCGCGACGACAGCGACTACTGGCAGCAGGTCGATACCTACATTCACACCTGCACGGGCACGAATTTCAGTCACGGCATTTGCCCGACCTGCCTCGACCACCATCTGGCCAGCCTTTCGAGCCTGGATTTTGAGCCGGAGCCGGAGCTGCGTTAGTCGAACGTTACTTCGCCGTAAACGGTGTCGCTCGAAAGGCCCGTCGGCTGGTAGTGGTTGTTCCGCGCTCCTGCGGTCAGCGAGAGCGGGCTGCCGCCGACCTTCACCGAGACGAGATGTTGCGCGACGATCCCGAAGGTATCGCCCGAGTTGGACGTATTGATGATGCTGCCCTTGACGATCACGCTCGCGATCTTGGAATAGATCGCCGGTTTATCGGTGCCGGAGAGCGGCTGGTCGTCACTGGTGCCAAAGTAACCGTCGCCGCGCGCGCTGATCCCGGCCACGATGTTGGTTCCCTGCATCGTTCCCGACTCGGTCTCACTGTCGGCAAATGTGCCGATCTTCACCGTGCCGATCTGGGCGTCGGGATTGAAACCAAACCCGCTTGTGTTGTAGCCGGCGAGAATGTCCGTGTTGAAGATCGATCCGTTGATCGTCACCGAGCTGATCAACTTGCCCGCGGAAATGCGGGGGCGCGACGATTCCGAATTCCCACTCGCGAAGTCCGCTTCGAATGTCGTCAGATTCCCCCCCGCAGCGACGTAGCCGGAGCCCGATCCGTCACCGCCAAGGAGCGAGTTGCCGATCTTTACGGACGAGAGATTGCCTTCGGCTGAAATGAAACCTGAACCAAAGCCGCCGCCGCCTTGCAGGTTATTGGCGATGACGACGGGACCGATATTGAGACTCGTGGCGTAGAGCCCGCCGCTGTAGTCCCCGAGGCCCCCGTTCAGGCTGCCGTGGATGGTGACGCTGGCGATGGAGAGCCCGCGGATTTGCCCGGAATAAGCGCCGCCTTCCGGGTCGATGGCATTCCCCGAGACATTCCCGAAGACGACGACCGGGCCGATGGTCCCCTCGGCGAAGACCTGGCCGAGCTGGGCGCCAGCCTCGATGGTCGTGTCGTAGTTGCCCTCGCCGCCGTCGATCGAGCCGCCGAATGTTTCCGAGCCGATGGTCAGGCTGGCAATCTTGCCACCGCTGGTAATTTTGCCGGATTCGTCGCCGGTGCCGCCTTGCAGATCCCGCTTAATTTTCACCGGCCCCATGTCGAGTTCGCTGGAGATCGTGCCGCTACCGAGAGCGATGCCACCGATCACGCTGCCGCTTTCGTTGTCGCTGTCTTTCGGATCGCCGATGACGACGCTGGCGAGCTTGCCGGAGCTGAAGATCTGCCCTGAATCGACGGCGCCGCTCGAGCCGAAGCCTCCGATCAGGCTTTTCGCAATAAAGACTGCGCCCATGTTGCCGAGCAGACCCTCGCCTTGTGTCTCGATGCTGCCGCTGCCCGCTCCCTCGTCGCCGGCCACGTTTCCCCAGACGTCGATCTTGGCCAGCTTGCCGCCGCTCAGGACGGAGCCGGAGCGTACGCCGCCGCCGCCGAGCAGATTGCCGCTCGAGGTGCTGCTCCCGATGGTGACGGGGCCGAGGTCGAGGCTCGATCGGATCGAGCCCGAGCCGCCGCCATCGCCGCCGATGACGCTGCCGCCGATCTTCACGCTGGTGATGCCGCTGCTGGAATGAATCCGTCCGGTGTCGGTGTTGTCCCCGCCGACGACATTGCCGCCGACGACCACGGGTCCGAGCTTGCCGCTGCTCAGGATGCCGCCCGCGCCGAAGCCCGCTCTGCCGGCCGTGATCGACCCGAGCACGGTGACGCTCGCGATCGGTGCGTCGGCATCAGGAATTCCACCCTCGTCGGGCGCTTCTTCGGTCGTGATCAAGCCCGAGCGTTCCCCCGTGCCGGCGGTGATGCTGCCCGTGACGAGGATCGGTCCCAGTCCTTTCAAGCTCCCGATGGAGCCGCTCTCAAACTCGCTGCCGCCGATGAGATTTCGCACCGTGACGTTCTTGATGGTCCCCTGGCTCACGATCTGGCCCGAGCTTGCGCCCGCGCCACCGATGATGTCACCCGTCACCACGACCGTGCCGATCTGCACCACGCCGGGGATGCTGCTGAATATCGAACCCGCGCCGATCGCGCCGCTGTTGAAGCCGCTGCCGCCCTCGATGTTGCCGCCGATCTTCACGTTATTGATCGAGGTAAAACCGAGGATCGTTCCGCTGCGGTCGCCCACATCGCCGACCAGGCTTTTGGTCACCATCACCGTGCCGAGCGTTCCCGCCGCACCGATCGCGCCGCTCTCCAGGCCGATCCCGCCCTGGATGTTGCCTTTCACCGTCACGTTGGTGATGCCATCCACGCCGACGATCTGGCCGGAAAACGCGCCGTCGCCGCCCACGAGATTTCCATCCACCGCATCGGTGCCCATGAGCAGCGTCGTGATTTTTCCGCCACTGAAAATGCGCCCGTTGAAATTCTGATCCGTGGGCGGCTGGAGCGGAGCGTTCGTGGCCTCGAAGCCCTTCACCGAGCCGACCACCGTGAGCCTGGTGATGTCGCCGGTGGTGAAAATGTGACCACCGTCCTCCCGGGCGGTGCCGAGGAGCGAGCCACCGATGAAGAGTGTGCCGATCTTTCCGTGCACATCGGTGAGATGGAGGGAAGGAAACGGATCGAAGGAGTCGCTGCCGGCGACCGTGAGGTAGGCGCCGTTGAAATCGCCCTTCACAGTGAGCGTGTTGATCGCGCCGATGACCTCGCTGTCAAATTGCCCGAGGGCCGCGGGGAGCGTGCCATCTCCCCACGAGCCAACGAGGATCGTGTGGATCGCCGGCGTGGCGGAGTTGCTGTCGCCCACTTTGAGCCGGTCGAGCTCGCCATCGATGGTCAGTTTTCCGAGGTCGATCCCTTCCGCGTTGACGAAGCCGACTCGCGTGGTGATCGCGTCCGTCGCAGTCGCCCCGGCGGTGACCGTGATTTCTGCACCCTTGAAAATGGCGCCGAGCTGAAAACTCAGCACATCCGCCGCCATCCCGCCCTCGTTGACGCCCACCGCGGTTTGCAAGTCTGCCAAAATCCCCTTGTTTGAGGTAACGGTAATTGCGTCTCCGTCCTGATCGAAAATGTGAAGCACCGCCGCCGGAGCGATGCGGTGTTCGAGGACCTCGATGTGATGGAGCGGGCGGAAGAATTGCGGTTGTTTCATCGTCAGAAATGGAATGCGTTTCCCTTTTTCGAAAAGCGCCGCATTGCATCGCATAACTGCGCGGAATGGCAAGCCCCAGCGGGCGGCATTACATTTCACCTCCACTGCGGGCATGCATCCACGGCCTGGCTCGGTCCTGAACGCCGCCCTTTCACCCTCCCTCGGCGAGGAATTCGATCAGATCGCGAATGTCGCGTTTGCTGAGCACCGCTCCGAAGTGAGGCGGCATCGCGCTGGGCATGGGTGTGCGTTCCACCACCGCGGCCGCCTTCAGGTGGCGCTTCCTGCCATCGGGGACGGAGACGATGGTGAGGTCGGAATTGCTTTCGAAACTCACGATTCCTGAAAGCTCATTGCCGTCTTCCAGCTTGAGCGATGAGCTCGCGAATCCCATTGCGATGCTCGCATTCGGCAGGATGAGCGACTCCAGAATGTGGATACGCTCGACCGAGCGCCGGAGCCACGTCAGGTCGGGTCCGATCTGCCCGCCTTTGCCATCCACCGAGTGGCAGCGGATACACCCCGCCTCGGGCTTTTCGGTAAAGACGATGCGGCCCGCGTCGGCATCGCCGCCATGCAGGCACTCGCCGAAACGCGCCAGCGGATCGACCGATCGCTCCAGGTCGCGGTCGCGGGCCGCGAGCAGCGCCTTCAGTTCCGAGCTGTCGCGGTTTGCCGCCGCCTCGAACAACTCCAGCCAGAGCGCCGGCGGGAGCTGGCCCGCGCGGAGCCGCTCAAATTGCGCACGCAAAACGTGGTCCGCCGCCGGGTCCTTGTGCGCACCGAGTCTCGTCAGCGCGTTCTTCCGTGCGCGGAGACGCCCCTTCTCGAGCAAGGCCGCTTCGTCCGCCACGGTCCGCGCCGGTGGCTTTTCAGCGATCGCTCCTGCGCCTTCGGTCTGCGCGTGCGCCATCAGATTCAGTGCGAGGAGCGCGACTGCAATGGCGGTATGGAAATGGAGGAATCTTCGCATTCGAGATGCATCGTTTCACCGGCCGCCGGCACTGAGCAAGACGCAAGGCGGATGTGCAGCTTCGTGGATCGTTTGATGTGCTGTGATTCCTCCCCAACAGCTTGGCAACCGCCGCTCTTGCGAAAGCTTGCGGAGAGGAGTTGGGAATCCTTTCTTTGCGTGCATGGGCGGTCCAGCTAGGCTCGTCCGGTGACTCCCCCCAGTCCATATGCAGCGGTGCGCGTGCCCGCTGCGGAAGCTTTTCCTGACTTCACAAGCCGGCCCGGGTCCGTGCCGGTATCACGCATTGCCGAGGACAGCGAGGCCGCTCACCCGCAGCGGAAACCGGAGCCATAGAATGCCGCGCCCGCTGCGAGTCCTGATCGTGGAAGACTCCGCTCCGGATGCCGAACTGATCGTGCGCGCATTGCGCCGTGCGGGGTTCGATCCCGACTGGCATCGCGTGGATACGGAGCCGGAGTATGCGGCCTGTCTTCGCCCGGATTTGGAGGTCATTGTGTCCGATTACGCGATGCCGCAGTTCTCGGGATTGCGCGCGCTCGAAGTGCTGCACGAGTCCGGACCTAAGATTCCCTTCATCCTCGTCTCCGGCGCCATCGGCGATGAAACGGCAGTGGCGGCGATGAAGCTGGGTGCCACGGATTACCTGCTGAAGGACCGGCTGGCGCGCCTGGGGCCGGCGATCGAGCAAGCGCTGGAGCAAAGACGGCTGAGCCGGGAACGCCAGCAGGCCGAAGCCGCACTGCGTGAGAGCGAGGAGCGGCTGCGAATGTCGGTGCAATCGGCGAATGTCGGGTTGTGGGACTGGGACCTGACCACGAACGAGGTGCATTTCTCCCCCGAATGGAAGAGCCAGCTCGGCCATGCGGAAGACGAGATTTCCGACCGCTTCGAGGAATGGAAAAGCCGCTTGCATCCCGATGATATCGACCGGGCGCTGCGGACTGTCCGCGCATTCATCGCGAATCCGCAGGGCCGCTATGACGCCGAGTTCCGGCTCCGGCACAAGGATGGATCGTATCGCTGGATTCACGCGCAAGGCGACGTGTTGCCCGATGCGGAGGGCAAACCCGCGCGCCTGCTGGGCTGCCACATCGACATCACCGATCGCAAGCAGGCAGACGCGGCGCTGCGCGCGAGCGAAGAACGCTTTCGTCGCCTGGTGGAGCAGACTCCCGACGGCATCTTCGTTGCGGACAACTCCGGGCGATACACCGATGTCACCGCGGCGGGTGCGGAGATGCTTGGCTACAAGCGCGAGGAGATTCTCCGGTTGGGAATTCTCGACGTGATCATGCCGGACGAAATCCCCCGGCTGGCATCCGAGCTTGCAAAATTCTCCGACGGGGCGATCACCCGGGTTGAATGGCGCTTCCGCCGGAAGGACGGTTCGGAGTTCTGCGGCGAGGTCGTGGGCCGCCAACTCCCTGACGGCAGCTTCCAGGGCATTCTGCGCGACATCACCGAGCGCAAGCAGGCCGAGGCGGAGCTGCGGGAGAGCGATTTGAAATACCGCCAGCTCGTCCATGCGCTGCCCGCCGCCGTTTACACCTGCGATGCGGCAGGCCGCATCCTGCTCTACAATGCCGCCGCCGTGAAGTTATGGGGCCGCGAGCCGAAGCCGGGCCACGACCGGTGGTGCGGCTCGCACCGGCTCTTCACCCCGGCCGGCAAGCGCCTCCCGCTCGCGCGCCGCCCGATGGCGGTGGCCGTGATGCAAGGCAAACCGATCCGCGACGCGGAGCTGATCGTCGAGCGTCCCGACGGCAGCCGCTCACATGTCCTCGCCTTCCCCGATCCGATCTACGACAGCTCGGGCGCGATCACCGGAGCGGTCAATATGCTGGTCGATATCACGGCGCTCAAGGTGGCGGAGGCCGAGCGAAAACGGCTCGAACAGGAAATCCTCGAAATCGGCGCGCGCGAGCAGCGGCGCATCGGACAGGAGTTGCACGACGACCTCTGCCAATGGCTCACCGGGACGGAGTATCTCGCCAGTGCTCTCGCCAACGATCTCGCCACGCGATCTCCGGCGGACGCGGCGCGTGCGTTGAAGATCGCCAACGCCATGCGGCAGGGCAACGCCCGCGCGCGCACGCTGGCGCATGGATTGGCGCCGGCGGTGATCGAGGCCGCGGGCCTGACTGGTGCCCTGCGCGAGCTTGCGACCAGCGCCGGGGAGATGTTTCGCGTTCGCTGCCTTTTCGACGGCCCGGAGACCGTGGCGTTGCGGAATGAAGTCGCCGCATTGCAACTCTACCGCATCGCGCAGGAGGCGATCAGCAATGCCGTGCGGCACGGCGCCGCGCGCGAAGTGCACATCCTCCTTCAGCCCGCCGGCGACCGCGTGACGCTGCTGATCCGCGACGACGGCAGCGGCATTCCACAGCCGCCGCCAGAGACTCCGGGGATGGGTTTGCGGACCATGCGCTATCGGGCGGGAATCATCGGCGCCACGCTGGAGATCCGTCCCGGTGCCAGTGGCGGCACTGAGATCGCCTGCATCTTTCCGAGAGAATCATGAAGAACGCACCTCGCATCAAAGCATCGGCCGGTGCGCCGCCGTCGAAGAAGCGCATCCTCATCGTGGACGACCACGCCATCATGCGCGACGGGCTCACCGAGGTCCTCAACCGCGAGCCCGATCTGGAAGTCTGCGGGCAGGCCGGCGACGCATTTGTGGCGCTCGAACTCGCCGCGAGCGCCAAGCCCGACCTCGCCGTGGTGGACATCAACATCGGCGGGAAGAACGGACTGGAACTCATCAAGGACTTTCACGTGCAGCATCCACAGATCGCCATCCTCGCGCTTTCCGCGCACGATGAGACGCTCTACGCCGAGCGCGTCCTGCGCGCGGGGGGGAGTGGTTACGTCATGAAATCGGAGGGCAGCGGACGGCTCGTGGCGGCGGTTCGACAGGTGCTGGCCGGCGAGATTGCCGTCAGCGCGAAAGTCTCCGCCAAAGTGCTCAGCCTTGTCGCGGGAAAGCGCACCGACATCTCGCCGGTCGAACGCCTCACCGATCGTGAGTTGGAAATTTTCCAACTCATCGGGCACGGGAGGGATACGACCGGGATCGCCGTCCAGCTCCACATTAGCCCGAAGACCGTGGAAGCGCATCGGGTGCACATCAGGGAGAAGCTCCAGATCGCGACCCACAACGGGCTGATCTCCTTTGCCGCGCGGTGGATCGAAGCGCAGGGGACGATGTGAAGTGCGGGCCGGTTTCCCGGATCGGGCCGCGGAACTGCTACTTCGGCAGCGCGGCGCGATATTCGGTCGGCGACTCGCCGAGCACGCGGTGAAAGGTGCGGTTGAAGTGCGTGAGCGACTGGAAGCCGGCTTCGAACGCGACCTCGCTGACGCGCACGTCGGGATTCACGAGCAACCGCCTGGCCTTCTCGATCCGGGTGCGGCTGAGAAAGTCGGTGAAGGTGAGCCCGGTCGCTTTCTTGAAGGTCTTGCAGAAGTAGAACGTGCTCATGTTCGCCTCCCGCGCCACGTCGCCGAGCGCGAATTCTTCGCCCTGATGATCGCGGATGAACTGCCGCGCTTTCACGATGCCCTCCGGCTCCGGGTGGCTGGCCCGGATGGCGAGTTGATTCGCCACCAGACCGAGATGCTGGGCGAAGATCGCGAGCAGCCGCAGGACGGACTGGAAATGTTTCGGCGTCAGCGCTTGGGTGTGAAAATAGGCGTCCTCCAACTTGCGCATGTCCACCCTGGCGCCCCATTCGCGCATCAGCCGCGCAGTCTTTGCAAACTGCCGCCGATTCGGTTTGCCGACGATGACTTCCCCGGTCTGGAGAAAGCCCACCAGGCGCTCACCGACGCGGACGGGCACGCTCGCCTCGGACAATCCGGCGAAACACACCGTCGCCTGTGGCCGGTGCGCCGCCCGATCTGAGGTGCGCTGCTGCGCGGCGAGGCAGGCAGCGCAAGTGGACGAGGCCTCGGCGAACATGGCGCAGAACGAGTTTTCATGGCGCATTCCATGGTGAGCCAGGTTCCAGGTTTCCACGGGGCGCAGCGCGAGCGGCATGCCCGTCGCTTCACTGAAGGCGCGCTCATAATCACGGAAAATCGCGGAGCCCGCGAGCTGAGTGATGAGGTGTTTGTCGTTCACAGATCAGGCGGCGTGGGATGTTTCCGCAAAGACGGGATGCGCCCGGAGCGCGCGGCGCACGCTGTCGCGGAGCTCGCCGACGGTGAAGGGCTTGGTGAGAAACTCGAACGGCTGCGTCGTGTCGATCGGACCATCCGGGCTCGTGACGAAGAGCACGGGGACAGTCGGGGTGAAGACGGGCGAAACGTGTCACCAACTCGTCGCCGCGCATGCGCGGCATCTCGAGGTCGCTCACGAGCAGATCGATCCGCGGGGTGTGGCGCGCGAGCCGCAATGCCTCCGTTCCGTTTCCGGCGGTGAGCACGTGGTAGCCGGCCGTGCAGAGGATCACCTCGATCAATTCACAGATCGCCCGGTGGTCATCGACGACGAGGATCGTTTCAGCAGTGGTGGATCGTTTTACTGTGTCAGTCATCGAGCACGGCAGGCATTCCCCGGCGCATGGAAAAATCCGTCGCCGCACTCTCTGCAGGCGAGATTCCCGCATGGGAGAAAAACACCACGCGATTCGCAGCACACATGGCACGGAGATACTGGCGGTTACCATCCAGGACCCGTGACTTCCCATCGTCCGACCCCAAAAGAGCGATCACGCATGCGAGGTGGCCCGCGGCCCCATCGAGCCGGGCTTCGATCCACCCGCGCGTGGCGGGAGGGAGCACGCGATCCCCGCGCAGTGAGAGGATGAGATAGTCGCAGTCCGCAGCGGCGCCGGCCGCCAGCGTGGCGATCGACGGGCATTCGAGCATGTCGCTTCGCCACATGGATTCGGCGAGCGGGCACGTCGATCCGAGGCCCTCCGCGAGCTGTTCGGCGAAGTGTTTCGCCCGCGCGCCGCTGAGAAATTCTTCGTAAATGATGGCCACGTGGATCGCGGTCGAATCGGCAGGCGGAAGATATTCGGGGGAAGCAAGCACGGCATTCATACGTCGAGCAACGTTAGCTCTCTGGGGCAGCCCCGGAAGTGCCAGAGCGCCGCGCCGTACCCATTGCCTTTGGCTGATGCGGGATCAGGAAACGCCTTATGTCTTCAGTCTCGTGCTGCGCCCCATCGTCGCCACGCAGCTCCGCGTGCTCGACTCGTCCGCGCGAAGGTCTGGCCGATCATTGCACCGGCTCGATCGTCCGCGCGACCGCGATCGCCCGCATGTATTGCGCGCGCTCGAAGGCGCTTGGGTCGGGGCACTTTTGCTGGCTCATGCTGCCTTTGAGCTGCTCGACCGAGTCGTATCGATGCGCCTCCATCCACTCACACATCTCGCGCTCGATCACGCGCAGGTGGTCGATCCCGTGGCGCATCAGCACCGAGCAGAGCATCGTCACGTCCGCGCCGGCCATGAGCATTTTCAGCGCGTCGATGCCACGGTGGATGCCGCTCGTGGCGGCGAGACTGGCACGAATGCGGCCGTGCAGCATGGCGATCCAGCGCAACGGCAGGCGGATTTCGCCCGGGGCGCTCAGGTTGATGTTCGGCTTCACCTCGAGCGCATCGAGGTCGATGTCCGGCTGGTAGAAGCGGTTGAAAAGCACGAGGCCATCGGCGCCGTGCTGATCGAGCCGGCTGGCGAAATGCGCGAAGTTCGTGAAGAACGGGCTGAGCTTCACCGCGACCGGGATTTTCACCTGCGCTTTTACGGACGCGAGGATCGTGAGATAGCTGGTTTCGATTTCGTCGGCGGTCACCGTGGGGCTGCTCGGGATGGAGTAAATATTCAGCTCCAGCGCGTCCGCGCCGGCCTTCTCGAGCGAGCGCGCAAATGTCGTCCAGCCGCCGAAGGTGCTTCCGTTGAGGCTCGCGATGATCGGGATGGCCAGCGACTGTTTCGCTTTCACGATGTTGAGGAGGTAGCGGTTCGGTCCGAAATGAAACTCGCCGGGCTCAGGGAAGTAGCTGAGCGCCTCCGCGTGGCTCTCGACGCCGGGGGCGAGGCTGTGGTGCAGGGTCTCCGTCTCCTGGCGGATTTGCTCTTCAAACAACGAGTGGAAAACGATCGCCGACGCGCCCGCGTCCTCCATGCGCTTGAGGTTGTCGATGTCTTCAGATAGCGGCGACGCCGACGGAACGAGCGGCGTGCGGAGTTTCAGGCCGAGATAGGTGGTGTTGAGATTCATGGGCTGATTTCTGCGGTGGGTTTGCCGATGGGGTCGAAAGTGGTGCTGCATCTCATATTTTGAAAGTCGCTTCATGTGCGGCGTTCAGCCTCCCATCTTCTGCCGAAGGCTCATCATCGGTTGCCATCCGTATCCGCTCCACCGCGCCGGTGGCCCGGCGGATCACCCATTTCCGCGTCTCCTCGATCGCGAGCATCGCGATCGGGAAGGAGATGATGAAGTGCCAGACGGCGGGTGGGATCGGGGCGGTGCCGAAGAGGGCGTTCCGAGATCGACGGCGAGGATCTGGGTGATCGTGAGCGGCGGCGGGATGCGGAAGACGACGAAGTCGAGATACGGGATCAGCTCCGGCACATTGGAGGTGAGAATGTCAGTGAGGAAATTGCGGATGCTGCACCGCGCCCGAGCGCACCACCTTCGTCGCATTCGGCAGCACCTTCTACAGCGCCGCGAGCGCCTGCTCCGCTCGATACGCCTGCCAGAACGAGAACACGCCATCGATCACGATCACGCCAACGCTCGCGAACCCAAGCGTCGCCATGCCCTGCCCCGCTTCGCGCCATTCGGCGAAGAACGCAAGGGCCCCAGCAATCCACAAAATGATCGCGAAGAAAGGCACAAACTCCCGGGCAAACGTGAGCCACAGCGCCTCGTGCGCGACTTCATCCACTTCATTCGTGCCATACTCCGCCAGGCTCCGCTTCGCCTCCGCGTCGGTCAGTCCCGCGAGCCCGCTCTTGAGGCTGGGAAAGGCGCCGGCGACGGTGAGGCGGTGAATCTTCATCACGCGTCCCCTGCCGGGGGCGTGTTGCGGCGGTAGATGGTGTGATAGACGAGGCCGACCATGCCCGCGCCGCCGACGAGGTTGCCGAGGGTGACGGGGATGAGATTGCGGAGCACGTCCGCGACGCCGATGTCGGCGTGGAGGAAGATGCCGAGCGGGATGAAATACATGTTCGCCACGCTGTGCTCGAAGCCGGCGGCGACGAAGGCGGCGATGGGGAAGATGATCGCGAGGATCTTGTCGGTGACGGTGCGCCCGGCCATGGCGAGCCAGACGGCGAGGCAGACGAGCAGGTTGCACAGGACGCCGCGGAAGAAGGCCTCGCCGAAGGGCAGCGCGACTTTTGCGGCGGCGATGGCGATGGCGGTGCGTCCGACCGCGCCATCGGCCATTTCTGCTTGGCCCGAAAGCGCGACGATGGCGCCGAGGCCCGCCGCACCGATGAAGTTCGCGACATAGACGATCGCGAAATTCGCGAGCAACTTTCCGACGCTGATCCGGCCCGCGACGCACGCCATGACGAGCAGATTGTTGCCGGTGAAAAGCTCCGCGCCCGCGACGACGACGAGGATCAGCCCGAGCGAAAAAACGACGCCCGCGAGCACGCGCGCGATGGCGAAGGGGAGCGCGGTGTCGCTGAGCACGAGCGTGGCGAAGAGCGCGCCGAGGCCGATGAAACCGCCCGCGAGAACGCCGAGCGCGACCATCGAGACGAGCGGCAGGTTCGCTTTCGCGACGCCCACGGTTTCCACGCGCTCGGCGATTTCCTTGGGCGAGTAACAGTCGGAACCGAAGATCTCAGCCATGAGCGGTGTCACCTCCATGTTTCTCGATGCGCACGGCGACGACTTTGTATTCGGGCGTCATCGCGTGCTTGTCGCGGCCCTGGCCGGTGAGGCGGTTCACGCCGGCGTCGTCGGCGTGGAAGGTGGCGAAGAGTTCGCCTGCCTTCACGCGCGGGTCGATGCGCAGCGGCATGGTCACCGCGCCCTGCCGGCTGGTGACGCGCACGCTTTCGCCGTCGGCGAGGCCGAGTCGCGCGGCGTCGGCGGGGGAAATGTCGAGCGTGTCCATGCGGCGCAGTTCGCGGTTCGGCGTGCGCATGGTCATCGTGCCGGCGTTGAATTGGTAGAGCGTGCGTCCCGTGGTGAGCAGCAGCGGAAACTCCGGTCCGCGCGCTTCGCCGGATGCCGCGTAGTCGATGCATTGGAGCGGCGCGGTCTTGGAGCCGGGGAAGGTTTCCGTGTGCAGGATCGTCGTGCCGGGATGCGTCTCGTCCGGGCACGGCCACTGCAATCCGCCGTGCTCGATGCGCGCGTAGCTGATGCCCGCGCCGGCCTTCCACACGGTGCGGATTTCCTCCCACACCTCCTCGGCGGAGTGAAAAGGAAACGCTGTGCCGAAGCCCATCGCCGTCGCGACATCGCGCACGATTTCCCAATCCGCATGCGCGTCGCCCGGCGGCGGCACAGCGCGGCGGATGCGCTGCACGCGGCGCTCGGAGTTCATGAAGGTGCCGTCCTTTTCAAATGGCGATGCCGCTGGCAGGAAGACGTGGCCGAATTCCCGCGCGAGTTCGTTGAAGAACAAGTCCTGCACGATGATGAGATCGACGGTGTCGAGCGCGGCGTGCGTTTGGATCGTGTCGGGATTGGTGAAGGAAACATCGTAGCCGATCGCCCACAGCGCCTTGAGTTCGCGGCGTCCGGCGGCGTCCATCATCTCCATGAGATTCAGTCCCTTCGCGCTGGGGAGCTGCGTATTCCACGCCGCGGCGAAGGCATCGCGGCCCTGCTCCAGCGGGACGAAGCCGGTGAAGTGGCCCGGCTCGCAGCCCATGTGCGCGGCTCCCTGCACGTTGTTCTGGCCGCGCAGTGGGTTCACGCCGGAGCCGGGCTTGCCGAAGTTGCCGGTGAGCAGCGCGAGATTTACGAGCGTCATCACGCCCTCGGTGCCCTGAATGTGCTCGGTCATGCCGAGTCCGTGGAAGGCCATCGCGGGCGCGCTCGTGGCGTAGAGCCGCGCGGCTGCGCGAATATCGTCCGCCTTCACGCCGCAGATCGCCGCCGCGCGCTTGGGCGTCCATTCGCGGATGAATGCGCGGAACTCATCGCCGCCGCTCACGCGCTCGCGGAGTGCGGTCGCGTCGGCGAGCGATTCTTCGAGGATGACGTGCGCGAGGGCATTGAGCAGCGGGACGTTCGTGCCCGGTCGCAGCGCGAGATGGACATCGGCGTAGGCGGTCAGCTCGGTTTCGCGCGGGTCGATGACGATGAGCCGCGCGCCGCGCAGCACGGCTTGCTTGATGCGCGCGCCGACGATCGGGTGCGCCTCGGACGGGTTGCAGCCGCAGATGAGGAAGGACGCGGCGCGCTCGATGTCGTCGAAGGAATTGGTCGCCGCGCCGGTGCCGAGCATTCGCTTCATGGCCACGGCGGTGGGCGCGTGGCAGACGCGCGCGCAGCAGTCGATGTTGTTCGTGCCGAGGACGACGCGGGCGAATTTCTGCGCGACGTAGTTTTCCTCATTCGTGCCGCGCGCGGAGCCGAGCATCCCGACGCTCTGCGACCCGTGCGCGTCGAGGATGCCGCGCAGCCGCGTCGCGACAAAGGCGGTCGCTTCCTTCCAAGTCACCGCGCGCCATTCCGTGCCGTCGCGGATCATCGGCGCGCGCACGCGATCGGGCGAGTGCGTGAACTCGAAGGCGTAGCGCCCTTTCACGCAGAGGTGCCCTTTATTCACCGGCGCATCGGGCACGGGCTTTACCTGCACGATCCGGTCGCCGCGCGTGCCGACGAGCATCTCGCAGCCGGTGCCGCAATACGGGCACGTCGTGCGTGTCCACGTTTCCGGCACGCCGTGGTCGAGCACGGAGCGGTCTTCGATCGCGCCGGTCGGGCAGGAGTTCGCGCACGCGCCGCAGCTCACGCAATCGCTCTCCAGCAGACTGTCGCCCTTGTTTGGCACGATGCGCGTCGCATCGCCGCGCTCCCACGCGCGCCAGACGAATTGCCCCTGCACCTCGTCGCAAATCCGAATGCACCGCGAACAGGTGATGCATTGCGCCATGTCCACGTGCAGATACGGATGCGTGGTGTCGGTGAAATGCGCGCGCGCTCCATCGCCGCCCGCCGCGATGCCGTAGTGGCGCAGCCAGTGGTGGAATTGTTTGTCCGGCGCCTGCGCCACTGCCTCCGCCGGATACTGCGCCGCTTGCAGTCGTAGCAGCGTGCGGCGCGCGACCTCGACCGCGGCCGAGTGCGTCTCGATTTCCATGCCGTCGAGCAGCGGCGTGTTGCACGCGGTGGCGTGGCGATCCCAGCCTTTCACCGCGACCACGCAGAGTCGGCACGCACCGCTCGGATGCAGCCGCTCGTCGTGGCAAAGGGTGGGCACTTCCGCACCTTGCGCGCGCAGGGCGGCGAGGATCGTCGTGCCCTCGGGCGCTTCGCACGGCTGGCCGTTGATCGTTACGCGAAGCATGTCGCCAGATCCTCTCCGTAGTGATGCAGCACGGATTCCGCGAATGCGCCGAGGCCCGTGCCGTGCCCGCACAGGCTCGTCCATTTCAAAACGCTCACGATCTCGCGCCACTCCGCGTCCTCCGATTTCGCGCGCGCGGCTTTCGCAAAAATCGCCTCGATGCGCCGCGCGCCGAGCCGGCACGGCGTGCATTTCCCGCACGACTCGTAAGCACCGAATGAAAAGATGTGATGCACGAGCGCCGCGATCGACGTGCGTTCATCGAACGCGATCACGCCGCCGTGGCCGACGCCCGCGCCGATGGCCGCGAGTTCCTCGAAACCAAACGGCGTATCCAGCAGCCGCGGCGGGATGATGCCCGCGAGCGGCCCGCCAACGATCACGCCCTTCAGCACGCCCTCGCGCAGCCCGCCGCCGATCTCCTCCACGATGCGCCGCACCGGAATGCCGAACTCGACTTCATACAGCCCCGGCCGCGCGAAGAGCGAATTGAGCGACACGACTTTCGTCCCGCGGCTCTTGGAAAAACCGAGCGCGCGATACGCATCGCCGCCGTGCTCGACGATCCACGGCACGCTCACGAACGTCTCGACGTTGTTCGTCACCGTCGGCTGGCCGAAAAGCCCGCGCTCCGTCGGGTAAGGCGGACGCGCCATCACCTCGGGACGCCGCCCCTCGATCGAAAGCAGCAGCGCGCTTTCCTCGCCGCACACATAGCTCCCGTGGCCGACGAAAACCTCCACATCGAAATCGCACACGCCTCCCAGAATCCCCGCCGCGCGCGCCTCCGCGATCGCGCATTCGAGCGAGACACGCGCCGCGGGATATTCGTGCCGCAGATAAATCCAGCCGCGCGTCGCTCCTGTCGCGTGCCCCGCGAGCGCCATGCCTTCGAGCAGCGCGTGCGGATCGTCTTCGAGGAGAAAGCGATCGCTGAAAGCACCCGCATCGCCTTCATCCGCATTGGCGACGATGAATTTCGGCATCGCCGTCTGCGCCGCCGCTGCCCGCCATTTCCGCCCCGTGGCAAACCCCGCGCCCCCGCGCCCGCGCAGCCCCGAACGCTCGACCGCATCCAGCACCGCCGCGCGCGGAGCAGCGACCGCTTTTTCCAAAACACGATACCCACCGCCGCGCCGATACGCCGCGATCGTCCGGGCCCCGCCCTGCACCAGTCGCGCCAGCACGATCGCTTCGCGGGAGTGGACTTCGATATTGGGACGCGTGCCGGCGAGGCCGGTCGCCGGCGATTCAAAGCATCGCCCAAGGCAGTAGATGCGCGGGTCGCCGTGGGGCTGCGCCTCGCCGCGCGAATTGCGCGCAACGAAGCAGGCCGTGCCCTCGCAAGCACGCCCCGCGAGTTCGCAGCCGAGCAGATGATAGAACGACGCCACTTCCGGCCCCGGCTCGTAGCGGTGAGGGGCGTGCGCGGACGTGTTCATAAGATGATCTCCGCGAACCATTCCTCGTCCGGCGGCTCGTATCGCAGAGTGAAGCCGCATTTGCGGCTCACGCGCTGCATCGCGGTATTGTCCGGCAGGATGTGAGCGATGATCCGCGCGAGCCGCTCCTCGCGCCCGACCTGCACAAGCAACTCTAGCAGCCGCGTCCCGAGTCCGTGGCCTTGCCACTGGTCGCTGATGATGATCGCAAACTCCGCTTCGTTCGCGCCGTGCAGCTTGCTCAGCCGGCCAACCCCGAGGATGTCGCGCTCGCCGCGATGCCGCCGCTCGACCACGAGCGCGATCTCGCGGTCGGGATCGAGAAAGCAAATGCGCCGCAGACGCTGGTGCGCGATGCGACTCTCGAGATTCATCATCGCGAAGTAGCGAAAATGAACGCTCTCTTCCGACAGAGTGCGGTGGAACTCGATCATCAACGGCTCATCCTCCGGACGGATCGGACGGATTGTCACCGCGGTGCCGTCGCGCAGCTTCCAAGGGCTGCCGTATTGGGCGGGATAAGGCCGGATCGCGAGCGGCGGCAGCGCGTCCTCGCGCACCTCCGGGCCGTGGAGGATGACGCGGGCGTCGAGCGCGATGAGCTGCTTTTCCGAGACGAGCAGCGGGTTGATGTCGATCTCGCTGATCCAGCGTTGCTCGGCGACGAGCTGGCTGAAGCTCACGAGCAAATCTTCGAGCGCCGCGAGATCGACGGTTGGCCGGCCGCGCGTGCCCCGGAGCGCGGTGAAGATGCGGGTTTGCTCGATGAGTCGGCGCGCGAGCGTGGCGTTGAGCGGCGGCAGACCGAGCGCGCGATCCTTGAAGACCTCGACGAGCCGGCCGCCCGCGCCGAAAAGCAGGACGGGGCCGAACTGCGGATCGAGCGAGCTGCCGAGGATCAGCTCGCAGCCGTCGCGCTCGATCATCGGCTGGACGGTGACGCCGAGGAAATCCTCTGCCGGCACCGCCTTCTCGATCTCACGCCACGCGTGGCGGACGGCGGCGGCGCCGTGCAGATTCAGCTTCACGCCGCCCACGTCGGTTTTGTGCGTGATCGTTTCGCTGTGCAGCTTGAGAACGACGATGCCACCGAGCTGCGCGGCGATCTCGACGGCTTCATCCTCGCTCGCGGCGGCGCGAGTTTCGACGGTCGGAATGCCGTAAGCGGCGAGCAGCCTTTTCGACTCAGACTCGCTGAGCAGCGTGCGCCCGGCTTTGCGCGCGGCGGCGATGATCTTTGCGGCGCGCGCGCGGCTGCGGCCGTCGTCGGAGTGCGCGAGGAGCGCGGGTGTTTCGTAGAGCGCGTCGAGGCCGTGGCTGTAGCGCCACATGGCGGCGAACGCGCGCGCAGCGGTGTCGGGGAACGCGAACGTCGGGATGCCGGCGTCGTTGAGCGCGCGTTCGCCGCCGGCGATTTCACGTCCGCCCATCCAGCTTGCGAGGAGCGGTTTGTTTCCTGCGCCGGTGAAGCGTTTGAGTTGCGCGGCGGTCGCTTCGCATTCGGTCATCGCCTGCGGCGTGAGGATCACGAGCACGCCGTCGTTCTGTGGGTCGCGCGACACGATCTCGACCGCAGCGGCATAACGAGCCGCGTCCGCGTCTCCGAGGATGTCCACCGGATTGCCGTGGCTCCAGTGCGGCGGGAGCAGGTCGTTGAAGGCATCCAGCGACTTGCTCGAAAGCGTCGCGATCTCCGCGCCGTCCAGCACGAGCCGATCAGTCGCGAGCGCCGCGGGACCACCGGCATTGGTGACGATCGCCAGTCGCGGTCCGCGTGGACGCGGCTGTTTGGCGAGCACTTCCGCCATGTCGAACAGCTCCTCGATCGTGTTCACGCGCAGCACGCCCACTCGGCGAAACGCGGCGTCGAGCACGTCGTCGCTGCCGGTGAGCGATCCGGTGTGCGAGGCCGCTGCGCGCGCAGCCTGCGCGGTGCGGCCGACTTTGATGACGATGATTGGCTTCGTGAGCGCCACCTCGCGCGCAGCGGAGAGGAAGCTCCGCGCAGCCTGCCCCGAGCCTGCCGAAGGGTCGCCGATGGACTCCATGTAGATGACGATGCTGCGCGTGTGCGGGTCGTCTCCCAGCCAATAGATGAGATCGCCCCAGCCGACATCCGCCATCGAGCCGACCGAGAAGACCGCGCTGAAGCCGACGTTTTCGCGCAGGCTCCAATCGAGCACCGCCGTGCAAAGCGCGCCGCTCTGCGAGATGAAGCCGACGCTTCCCGGTCGCCCCATCCCGGCTGCGAACGTCGCGTTCAAGCCCGCGTGGGGAAGCATGATCCCGAGACAATTGGGACCGACGATCCGCATCTTGCCGCGGCGGGCGCCGACCAGAAGTTGCCGCTCCAGTTCGCGTCCGCTGTCGCTGCATTCGCGGAAACCTGCCGAGATGATCACCGCGCCCGGCACGCCTGCGTCCGCGCACTCCGCCACGACGCCAGGCACCGCACTCGCCGGTGTCGCGATCACCGCGAGATCGATCTTCGCCGGAATGTCGCCGATGCAAGCGAAAGCCTCACGTCCGAGCACCGTCTGGTGCAGCGGATTCACCGGGAAAACCGTGCCGCCAAAATCGCTCGCGAGGAGGTTCTCGAACATGGTCCGTCCCACGCTGCCGTGCCGCTCCGTGGCACCGATCATCGCCACGGCTTTCGGCGCAAACATCGCATCGAGCGCGGGCCTCCGCGGCGGGAGGATGTCGTGCGCGCGGTCGTGTTTTGGCTCGTGCGTGGGGGTGCTCACGTCTGCGATCATGCCGGCAATTGGCGCTCCTTTTCGAGGATTGCGAGCGTCGTCTTGAGCACGGTGTCAGGCGTGAGCGAGATGCTGTCGATGCCCTGCTCGACGAGGAACTGCGCGAAGTCGGGGTAGTCGCTCGGGGCCTGGCCGCAGATGCCGATCTTGCGGCCCTTCGCGCGGGCGGTGGCGATGACTTGCGAGATCATCTTTTTCACGGCGTCGTTCCGCTCGTCGAAGATCGGCGCGACGATTTCGCTGTCGCGATCGACGCCGAGGATGAGCTGTGTGAGGTCGTTCGAGCCGATGGAGAAGCCGTCGAAGATTTCCGCGAACTGGTCGGCGAGGATCCCGTTGCTTGGGATTTCGCACATCACGTAAATCTCGAGCCCGTCCTCGCCGCGCACGAGCCCGTGTTTCGCCATCTCGGCCTGCACGCGCCGGCCTTCCTCGACGGTGCGGCAGAAGGGGATCATCAGCTTGAGGTTCTTCAGTCCCATCTCGTCGCGCACCTTTTTCACCGCGCGGCATTCGAGCGCGAACCCGGCCTGGTAGCGCGGATGGTAATAGCGCGAGGCGCCGCGGAAGCCGATCATCGGGTTCTCTTCATTTGGCTCGAAGGCGCGTCCGCCGATGAGGTTCGCGTATTCGTTCGTCTTGAAATCACTCAGCCGCAGAATCACGTCCTTCGGGTAGAACGCGGCGGCGATCATCGCGACGCCCTGTGCGAGCTTATCGACGAAGAACTGCGGCTTGTCGTTGTAGCCGCCGGTGAGCTTGTCGATCTCGGCTTTGGCGGCGGCGTCTTCGAGCTGCTCGTAACCCACGAGCGCGAGCGGGTGGATCTTGATGTAAGTCGTGATGATGAACTCCTCGCGAGCGAGGCCGACGCCGTCGTTCGGGATGAACGAGAGTGAAAACGCTTCCTCGGGATTGGCGACGTTCATCATCACCTTCGTGCGCGGGTGGCCCACGTCCTTGAGGTTCACGCGCTGCACGTCGAAAGGCAGCTCGCCTTCATAGACGAAGCCGGTGTCGCCTTCGGCGCACGAAACGGTGACGCGCTGACCGTCCTTCAGCAGCTCGGTGCCGCGCTCGGTGCCGACGATCGCAGGGACGCCGAGTTCGCGGCTCACGATGGCGGCGTGGCAGGTGCGTCCGCCGCGATTCGTCACGATCGCCGCGGCTTTCTTCATGATCGGCTCCCAGTCGGGATCGGTCTTGTCGGTGACGAGGATCTCGCCCGCCTGGAATTGTTCGAGATGCTGCACGCTCTTGATGACGCGCACCGGCCCGGTGGCGACCTTCGCGCCGACGCTGCGGCCAGCGACGAGCACCGTGCCGCGGTGCGCGAGACGGTAGGTTTCATACGTGTCGGTCTGCTCGCGCGAGCGCACCGTCTCGGGCCGCGCTTGCACGATGAAAAGTTCGCCGGTGTTGCCGTCCTTCGCCCACTCGATGTCCATCGGCATCGGGCGTCCGCGCTTTGCCGAGTAGTGATCCTCGATGATGCAGGCCCAGCGCGCGAGGGTGAGGATTTCGTCGTCGCTGATGGCGAAGCGCGCGCGGTCGTCCGGCGACACCGGCACATTTTTCACCATCTTCCCGCCGCCGATGTCGTAGATGAGTTTGAACTCTTTGTTGCCCAGCACTTTTTGGAGGATCGGCGCGAAGCCCTGCTTTAGCGTCGGCTTGAAGACATAGTATTCATCGGGGTTCACGGACCCCTGCACCACGTTCTCGCCCAGCCCGTAGGCGGCGTTGATGAGCACCGCGTCGCGAAAGCCGCTCTCGGTATCGAGGGTGAACATGACGCCGCTCGCCGCGAGGTCCGAGCGCACCATCCGCTGCACGCCGACGCTCAGCGCGATCTTCTGATGATCGAATCCTTTGTCCGCGCGATACGAGATCGCGCGATCGGTGAAGAGCGAGGCGAAGCAGCGCCGGCACGTCTCCAGCAGGGCGCGACTGCCCTGGACGTTGAGATACGTCTCCTGCTGCCCGGCGAAGCTGGCATCCGGCAAATCTTCGGCGGTCGCGCTGCTGCGCACGGCGACATCGGGCGGATGCAAATCGCTCCCGCGGAGCCGCTCGTAGGCGTCGATGATTTCAAACTCCAAATCCTCCGGCAGCCGCGCCCCGAGGATCGCCTGCCGTGCCTGCATCGCGCCGTTGCGCAGACTCTCGATGTCACGCGTGTCGAGATCGGCGAGGATTTCACTGATTCCTTTTTCGACGCCGGTCTCCCGCAAGAAATACCGATACGCCGCCGCGGTAATCGAAAAGCCGTTCGGCACTTTCACGCCATGCGCGGCGAGCTCGCGGACCATCTCGCCGAGGGAGGCATTCTTGCCGCCGACGAGCGGCACGTCGTCGATGCCGGTGTCGGCAAACCATTTGATGAATGCGGATTTCGTCTCAGCCTGCGGATCGGCTGCCGCGGCCGATGGAACTTCGAGTGTCGTTGGCATTTGGGCGTGTGGTTGTTCGTTGATTCAAGAAGAGGGCGGGCGGACGACGAGCACCGGGCGGCAGCTCTTCGCGATGACGTTCTGCGCGACCGAGCCCAGCGCGGCGGCGAGCAAACCCGAATGTCCGTGCGAGCCGATGCAGATGAGATCGGCGCCGAGACGATCCGCTGCCTCGCAAATGCCTGCGGCGGCGTCGCGACTTTCGACGACCTCCACAGTCGCGCGAGTCCCGCGTTCGATCGCTTCCGTGGGAATCAGTTCGCGGAGACTCGTGAGAGAAGCCTCGTGAGGTTCGCCCAGTTTGACGACATGCACCACGCAGACTTCGCCGCCGGCCTCGATCATCGAGAAGGCATGCGGCACAGCATGGCCACCGTGTGTCGAAAGGTCCGTGGCCGCCAGCACGCGGCGCACTTTCGGAATCTGCGCATTGGCGCCGTGCACGAGCCTGTGGCCGGGAACGCAGGTGACGCTCACCTTCGTCTGATGCAGCACTCGCCGCGATACCGAGGCATGCCGCAACCGGCTCAACCCGTGCCACTGGTGAGTCCCGATGACGATGAGATCGGCGTTCGCTTCGCCGGCGAGTTCGATCAGACGAAGGTCGATACGATCCGATGCCGGGAGAACGTGGACGTGAACCACCTGTCTGCCATAGAGCGCGTGTGCCTTCTCCCGCAGATCATGCGTCAGCATATCCTGCATCTCCGGCGCGCGCGGCGCGCCCGTCGGCAGGTGCAGCGCCTGTTCGCCCCGCTCTTCCGCGTGCCGATCGACGTATCCCACCGTGACCTCGCACGGCGCGATCTTCGTCACCTCCTCCACCCACCGCAGCGCCGCGTCGGAAGTCGGCGTAAAATCCGCGCCAACGAAAATCTTCAGCGGGCGCTCGTCCCGCAGCCACGAATCCAGGACGGCGGCGTCACGAACGACGAGCGTCGGCACCCAGGCCGTCTCCGCGATGCGCTCCGAGATGCTGCCCATGAGCATGCGCCCGACCGCGCCCATGCCGGACGATGCGACCACGATCATCCGCGCATCGGCCTTCTCCGCGCATCTCGCCACGCCATCATCGGGCACGCCGCCGTTCGCCCTTTCCTCGACGGTCACGCCCGTCGTGCGCAACCGTTCGGCCTCGCGCGTCAGGCGCGGCCGGTCTGTTGCAATCAATCGTGGCCAATGATGAGCCGGAATCTCGCCCCGTTCATCGATGCCATGCACGAGGAGCAAGTGTGTCCCGAGCCGCTTCGCCAGGGCCGCCGCGACGTTTGCAGCATGTTGCGCCGGGTCCGAAAAGTCGGTCCCGCAAACAATCGGTCGCAGGTTTGGCGGGCTCATTCTTGTCTCCTGCCCAGTCGGGCTGACTAGAGCGTAGCTTTAGCCGGCTTCGCCACCACCCGGTGCTTGCCAATTGGTGGACGTATCTTGCCATGCCATGGCGTCCACTCATCGCGAACGCACCCTTGGTAAATCGGCATGTCAACCGATGCCAGAAAAGCACCGTAACCCTCTGAGAGAGAGTTGGTTGCGGGGGAAGGATTTGAACCTACGACCTTCAGGTTATGAGAACGGTTTAAGTCGTTCATATTAAGTAACTTACATTCCGCCTGGTGCTGGTGTGTGCCGGTTTATGCAAGCACTGATTTTTGAGGGATGGCAGGGAGTGGCATGGCGCGGAAGGAATGGTGTCATGCGTTGTCATGCTCGGTGGAAGCTGGCTGCTGACTTGCGTGGTCGCACGATGCTCGCAAGTCTGCCGGCAATGAGTGAACCGCTCTTCTGCTATTGCCTGCAAATCGAAGACCGGGAGTTTCTCATCCAGGTGGCTCACGACGGCATCATCTACTGGGACGACTACAAGATGAGGCATCGGCTTCGTGGCCCAGCGGATCAGTATCTCGAAATCAAGACCGCGCTCGGCGACGAGGGCGCGCGGGAACGCCTCATCACCGAGATGGATGAGTTCACGGTCGCGGTGCCGCTGTCACCGGAGCTGTTGGCCCGCGTTCGAGAGGCTGCGACGATGCTCGCCGAAGACCGGTGGACCACGGCTCATGAGGAGGGACTCGATACGGTGTTTATTCCCTTTTTCTGGGCCGAAGTGAACCCGCGTCTCAAGCATCCGTTCGAGCCGCCCGTGCCGCGCGGGGATGTTCAGGATTCCTGAACATTGGTGCAGCCGTTGGCGGGCCTAACCGCAAACCACGCCTCAGCCTGCGAGCGCGTGACGACCTTGCGATAGTTGCTGAAGACCTTCTGCGGTGAATTCCCGAGTTCGAGGGCGACGCTCGGCACATCGAGCGTCATCGCCACTCGATAGCTGGCGAAGCTGTGCCGCAGCGCGTTCGTCTTCCATTTGAAAACGGGCGCGCCGTCGCCGCGAGCTTTCGTCACCTTCTTTGCGATGTTCCCGAACGCCTCCGCGAGACAGACCGGCAGGCTGTAGCTGAACACCCGACCTTCCCGCCGCACGAACGGCGAGATCCACTCCTTCAGCGTTGGCAGGATCGGCACGAGCCGGCGCGATGCGGTCTTCGTCTGGTCCGTGCCGAGATCGATCACCGATTCTTCCCAATTGAAGTTCTCCCAGTGCATCCGGAGCAACTCAGCCGAGCGGATGCCCGTGAAGGCTCCGAGCACCAGACCGAGTTTCGGCTGCCCGTCGGCGACGCTCAGCATTTCGGCCAGTTCGGTCGGCGTGAAAATGTCGATGGGTCCCTGCTTCACCTTCGGGCGTTCGGTGTATTGCGCCTCCGTCTCGCGGTCGCGCGGGACATGCGCCCGACGCTTCGCAAAGTTGAACAGGCTGATGATGAGGTTGCGGTAGTTGTTTCGCGTTCGATGGCTCGTGCTGAGATCGCGCAGCCACCGATCGATCTCCGCGCTGGTGATAGTGCCGATACTTTTCGGGAATGCCTCCGCGAATCGCCGCAGCCGCCATGTGAGATCGTTCACATAGACGCCGCTGAGCCCGTCGTCGGCTTTCGCTGCGATGAAATCTTCCACGACCTCAGCCACCGTGCGCACCGTTTCCCGTCGCGCGACGAAACGGACGAAATAATCCACGGCTTCCAGGAGCGAACCGTGACCATTCAAGCGCTGCAATGCGGTCACATACTCCGACACCGCCAAGTGGACGGGCACACTCCCGGCGAGCAGTCGCTCGGCTTCCCGAAGGATCGCCGCTTCCGCGATCGTGACCGTCGTCGCGACAACGTGGCCTTTGGAAAGATTCTCAGCCGTTTCCTGCGCGAAGTTGATCGCGCGTTCTTCATTGGAGAAAGTCTTCCGATGGCGCTGGAGCCCGATTCGCCATGTGACGGTGAACGTCGGGTATTTGTAGCTGTGGCTGTAGTAGATTTTCACGGTCACCGAGCCGGCTTTCACAGTGCACGGTGACTTTGGCGTTTTGGATTTGGTGTTCATCCGCACGCGATGCCCACTCCATGCGGTGTTACGCGAGGAAGACCGCCTCGTCGCGCCGCGGGCGGTTGAGGCTGGTGCGAGCGCCGCTTCCTTAATTGAACAGCGTGATGAAACCGCTCCGCTACATCCTGACGATTGAACCCATGGACGACAACGCCAGCAGGCAACTGCCGCTCGCGAAGCCCTCCGGCCCCGCACCGAACGCTCCAGTCCCGGACGCACCGACAGTACAACTCGTTCGCAAGAAGAAGCTCGCAGAAATCCTCGATGTGTCGCCGCGCACGGTGGACACGTGGGTTTCAAACGGCGTCATTCCCTACATCGCAGTGAACGAGAGGCTGCACCTCTTTGATCCCGTGAGCGTGAAGAAAACACTGACGACCAATTTCGGTTTCACACCCAGATCCGCACGCTGACTGGCCGCCGAATCTAATTCCGGCGATCCATTCGGCACCTCGCAACGTGTAGCGCTCGAATCGATGCCGATTGCTTGGCCATTAGCGTCTGATATGGCAGACCCTCATTGACATTGCGTCCGCCGTGACGGACATATCCGCCATGCCGCAAGCTCCGACCATTCCGCTGCCCGCCGCTCACGCGCTCCGCAAACTCGGTCGTGACCTTGCGCTCGCGCGCCGCAAGCGTGGTATCTCCACGGTCGATATGGCAGGGCGACTTTTCGTGAGTCGCGACACGCTCTGGCGGATGGAGCGCGGCGATCCATCCGTCGCAATGGGCACACTCGCGACCGCCGCGTTCGTGCTCCAGTTGCACGACCGGCTCGCCAATCTCGCCGCGCCGGCGACCGATGCGCTTGCGCTCAGCCTCGATGAACGCCGCCTGCCCAAACGCATCCGCCGCACCCGACCATGAGCGTGGAGATTTACATCGAGTGGGAGGATGAGACACACCTTGTCGGGCGTCTTCATACCGCTGAGCGAAGCGCGGCCGTGTCGTTTGAATACGTCGCCGAGTGGCTCGGTCGACCGGGCGCTTTCGCCATCGACCCCACTTCGCTTCCGCTGCGTGCTGGTCCGCACCACAGCGCGGCGCTTTTCGGCGCGATGCAGGACTGCGGACCGGATCGCTGGGGGCGGATGCTCATTGAGCGCGCGGTGCGAAAACACGTCCTCGATCGGAAGCCGTATCAGGATCTCGACTACGTGCTTGCTCTCGACGACTCCTCGCGCATTGGTGCGCTCCGTTTTCGCGTGGATGCCGATGGCCCTTTCCTCGCCGCCGGTAGCGGAAAAATCCCGCCGGTCGTGCAGCTCGCCGCGCTGTTGAACGCTGCCAACGCCGTCCACGGCGAGACTGAGACGGCGCAGGACCTGCGCTACCTCCTCGGCCAGGGCTCGCCGCTCGGCGGCGCACGCCCCAAGTCCGCGGTTGTCCTCGCGGATGGCCACCTCGCCATCGCAAAGTTTTCCAAGCCCGACGACGTGCGGGACATCGCCGCCGGTGAAATCCTCGCCCTCACCCTCGCAAGGAAGGCCGGCATCCAGGTGCCCGCACACCAGCTTGTAAATGTGAAAGGCAAAGGCGTCTCGGTCATCACCCGCTTCGACCGCGAGGGCGCGCGACGCATCCCGTTCCTTTGCGCTCACAGCCTGCTCGGCCTCGCGCCAGGCGAACCCGGCGCCTACACGCTGCTCGCCGATGGCATTCGCCAATTTGGTCACGACACCCCCGGTGACCTGCGCGAACTCTGGCGTCGTCTCGTCTTTTCGCTCCTCGCCAGCAACTACGACGATCACCTCCGCAACCACGGCTTCTTGATGCGCGAGTCGGGTCGCTGGGCGCTCTCACCCGCCTACGACCTGAATCCCGTGCCCGAAATTGATCGCACGCAAACGCCCAAGACGCCGATCTCCGAAGAACCGGAAGATCCCACAATCGCGGGCGCGCTGGCCGCTGCGCCACGCTTCGGTCTCAAAGCCACGGCGGCAAACTCGATCCTGCGCGAAGTCCTCGCCGCCGTTTCAGACTGGCGCAAAGCCGGTCGCCAACTCCGTCTCAACTCCCGGACTCTGGACGCCTACGCAACGGCCTTCGATCATCCTCTCATGGACGAAGCCAGACGCCTCTCGTGACAGGCGCGTTCAAGCTGGCTCAGCGGCTCCGAATGCCGTGGTAGTGCCGGTGACGTTTCAGCAACTCCGGCGCAGGGCGCAACTTCGCGCTCGGATCGAACTGCAAATGCCGCCCCGCGAATGACACAAGCTTCAGCGCTTCGGGGCCGTTTTCCGTGAACCGATTCGACGCCACGACGACGCGGAAATCCTCATCCACTGACCACAATCCTTCGTCGAACATCCAGTGCGCATTCTTGGAAAGCGCGAGGCCGTTCTCGGGATTGTCATTCTGAGTAGAAGCCCACTTCTCAATGTGCGCGGCATCGACGATTGTCGCGCTGTCGCTGGTCAGGCAGCAATAGCCGGTGAGAGCGCAGGTGAATCGGTATTCGCTGACGACGCGCACGGCGAAGCGAGCGCAACGACCTTTGCGTTTCGCGACCTCCTCGGCCTCTTCCAGCACGCGCGCAGTCGTGGTTTCATCGCGTCCGCCTGTTTGCAGCCCAAGCGTCTCGAAAAACGCGATCCTTTCCTCCGGTGCGAAGTAGCGCGAAACGAGAATCATCCGCGCCTTCAGTCGCGATTCTTCCTCCGCACACGCACTGCGCAGCACCACGAGCTTTTCTTCGTCCTCACGCAACAAGTCCGCCGCGTGCGCATGGCGCAACTCGGCTTCGAGATAGCGCTCGAGCGCGGCGTCGCGGCGGAAGTTCTCGTGCGTGGTGAAAAGCGTCGCGATGCCGCGCAGCCGCTCAAATTGATCGTTCAGCTCCTTCAGGTCCTTTTCGTAGCGCTGAAAGGCGCGATAGCTGTCCGTCACATCGCGCACGTCGAGCCGGTCGGCGGAGAGGATGAATTGCCGGCAAAAGTCGTTGAAGCTGCGCAGGAAGGTAAACGACATGGCCGTCGGCAGCAGCCCGCGCAGAATCTTATAGTTAAAGTTCAGATGCGTCGGCTGCTGGAGATCGCGCGTGTATTCGTCGATCGTCGAATAGAGCCGCCCGCGCACGCCATCGCGATCGGTGCGCGACTCGGCCAGAGCTTTGAATGCGGTGTAGTCGAGCGGGCGCTTTTCTTCGTCGAGGAAGTCGCCGCGACTTAACGCCGCAGGAATGAAGAACGGTGTCACCCGGCCCTGCGATTCCGCCGCGCTGGCGAACTCGATGCGGAAACCCCACGTCTCAGCCTTCCGCCGATTCGGCCAGGTGAATTCCAGCGCCACGTAGCTCACCGCCGAGTCGCGCATGTATTGCGTCACACCGCCTTCCTCCTGCTTTGTATCGCCGAGCACGTACCCTTTCAGCGAGCGGTCCGAATGAGTGCCGGTGGCTGACTGATTGAACTTCACCAATCGCAAGTCCCCCACGAGCACGAACTGGATGAGGTCCATCAGGATCGATTTCCCCGATCCAGTCACGCCCGCGAGCAGCAGGTTTCCATCGACCGGAATCGAATCGCGGTAACCATACCAGTTCAGCGCGTGGAAGCGGGTGAGATGGATCGCGCGGCTCATGGCGTGGACTCCTCAATTGTCTCGTCGCTTTCTTCCGGTTCGGCAGTTGCCGCCGCGGCGAGATGCCGCTCCGCATGGCGGTTCCAGTCTGCGATGTCCTGAAATGGAATTACGCGCTTGAGCGTCGGCAGCACTTCGATGATCGCGTCGGCGGTTTCTTCGGCGGGTGAAAAGCGGAGCAGGTTCTTGCGCTGCGCGAGGCTCAGGATTTCGCGCAGACGCGTCGGACTTGGTAGGTGCTTGCGCAGCGGCTCAAACTTCGTCTTCAGCGAATCATTCAGCCGCTCAACGCTGAGCCGGATCGGTGGAGCCTCACCGCGATCCCGCACCGCCGTATCGAACTCATACCAGAGCGTCAGCAGCACGAGCGTGCCATACAAGGAAATGCGCGGCAGTCGCCTGCGAGCAGATTTCTTTTTGCCGATATTGAGCCACAGCAAATTCGGCGATGCGGCAGGGATCAGTGAGAGTTCCGAGGTGCTCAACTTCCAAATCAGCAAGCGTTCCGAGATTCCGGGCATTTATTACATTCAGCGCAATCCCGACCAGCTTTACGCCTGGTTCCATCTCGGTCAGTTGAAAGCACTCCCGGTGCAACTGAGCTACGATGACCAACCACTACGATTCGGTCTCACGACCGGTCTGGCGCTGGAGTCGGCAAAGTGCGTGGATGACCTTCTGCTCGTCCGCGAACCGGAGCGCCGACTCGTTCTCGAACTTCGTCGTCTCGGATTCGCAGTCCGGGTCAGGGACGACCACAGATCGGGCAGAGTCGAATACGACATCCGCAACCACAGGCTCAGGATCGAGGTGTCGAAAACCGATGGCACATCAATAGCCACGATACGGTTCAACCCAGAAGATGCGCGGTACCGTTCTGCGGCCGGTGCAGAGTTTACCTGGAGCGAGTTCATGGCTGATCCCGACGTCTGTCTTAGTTTTCTCACTAAGTTCTGACTGCGTGTTTTGCGGCGTTCGCTGGTGAATTGGGAGCGGAACGATGCGTCGATAGGTAGGTTGTCGTCATGCCCCTGCTGGAACGCTCGGCTTCACGATGCGCTTGATACCATCGGCAAGCGCGACCTTGAAACCATACAGGCACTCGACGGTGACGAAGACGCGATTGCTCTGCGTCTCGGTGTAGCGGAGGTAGCCGAACGTCAGGCCGGTTTCGGGATCGGTGACGCCCCCGGCTTCGTCGTATTCGGCGGCGGGCACGAGGTAGCGCATCGCGATAGCAAGGCCGCTCGGGTGCGCTGCGAAGCCGATGAGCTTCTCGCCGTTCTCGGGGAGGATCACCGTCTCGTGCAGATCGAAGCTGGCGAGCCGGCGGATCATCGCATCCACGACTCCAGGCTGTGCGACCTGTGGAACGAAGCCCTTCGCGACGACATCATCGCCGAGCAGGTTCGTGTAGTAGGCGCCATCGAGAATCAGCGCGCGGTCGGTGACAGGCATCTTCACCGCGCTGCACGCCTCACGAATCGCGAGGAGCTTTTTGTAATCGAATGCACTGGCTGCCAGCGCAGGGATGACGGGCGCGCCGTAGTTCACCGCCGTGATCTCGCTGAAGATGTCCTGCAACACGTCTTGGGCGAGTTGCTTCACCGCGGCGGAGACGAGCGTGTCGAGCACGTTGAACGCGGTCTCGGCGGCCTCGCGCGCCGTGTATGCACGGTCTTGAACTTGTGCCGCGTGAGCTGGACCGGGATTACGGTCACGGTCGAATCCGCGTTCTGCGTATAGTTGCCGGCGAAGTCGCTCGACTGCGACGGCGCGCCGACAAACGGGACGCGCACCGTGTCGAGTTT